>CALXZR010000094.1 GCA_944393295.1 uncultured Clostridia bacterium | reverse complement strand
TTTTTTCTTTCTTTTTACACTTGGTTTTTCATAATGTTCTCTTTTTCTTACTTCTTGTAATACGCCATTTCTAGCACATTGTCTTTTAAATCTTTTTAATGCATCTTCTATATTACCATTATTTACTTTAACCTCTGACATTATTTCCCCTCCTTCCGAAGCTCAAAAACCATTTTGTGGGATTTATGTAATAATCCTTTAGACTTCTTAACTGTTACCTATTATACATTATTTTTTGCATACTTGTCAATACTAATTTTGCTTTAAATTCAATAATTTGCAACAATTTGACGATTATATAAATAGTTTTTAGTTTGGCTCAAATAATTCTCCTATAGATGTTGCTTCATTAATTTTGCGAATAGCTTCGCCAAAAAGCTCTGAAATTGAAACTACAACTATTTTATCTATTTGTTTTTCTTTTTCAAGAGGAATTGTATTTGTCATAACTAATTCTTTAATAGCTGATTTTTTTATTCTTTCAATAGCTGGACCACATAAGACACCATGTGTGCAACCTACATATATATCTTTTGCACCAAATTTTTGAATAACTTCTACAGTTTCCAAAATAGAACCTGCTGTACTTACTTCGTCATCAAAAATTAAAGCGTTTTTACCTTTTATATCTCCTATAACACTGGTTGCAATAGCTTTATCATCATTTCCAGCTCTTCTTTTGTCTATTAGAGCTATTGGGCATCCAAAATGCTCTGCATATTTATATGCCTTTTTTGAACTACCTGCATCTGTTGCAACAACAACTTTATTATCTATTTCTTTTAAATCAAAATATTTTTCTAATAAAGATTTTCCTGTAAGTACATCACAATTTATATTAAAGTAAGCAGATATTGCCGGATTATGCAAATCACAAGTAAGAACTCTATTAGCTCCTGCAGCTTCAATTAATTGAGCAAATAATTTTGCTGTAACAGGTATACGTGGTTGATCTTTCTTATCAGATCTAGAATAAATGTAATATGGTAAAACAACCGTTATTCTTCTTGCTGAAGCTCTTTTTACTGCATCTATAGTAATTAAAAGCTCCATTATTCTTTCGTTTACTGGTGGAGTAGTAGTTTGTATTAAAAAAACATCTTTTTCTCTTACTGTCTCTTTTATCTGAACAAAGTTATTATCATTTTTAAACTTCATTCTTACTAACTCTCCTGGTTCTAATTTAAGATAATCACAAACCTCTTTTGTAAATTTGTCTGCTGATTCACTGCAAGAAAAAATTTTTATATTTTCCATAAAAACCCCCATTTATATTATTTTCTTTTTTATTACATTTATAATATTATGTATTTTCTTTTATTTTACTTAAATCGTTTGTTTTAGCTGCGATAGTCGGATTAAATATATGTTCTTCAAAAGTTTGCTCTTCTGTAAAATTTGGTACAAATGTTATTACAGTATTATTTTCTTTGCTATCAGTAATTTCTTTATAGATATTTGAATTATCTATTTCTTCATATCTATCCTCATCTCCAAAAGGTAATCTTATTAATTTATTTTGTTTTATACTCTCTTGTACATCTATTTTTCTTTGATTGTAAGAACCTCTAAATTTTAAATCTACAAGATGCTTTTCTATCTCAAACTGACCATCAACAATAATATCTATATATTTTAATAGTTCTCTTGTATAATCATATTTTTGATACATATCATTTAAAATATCTTTTTCAAAATCATATCCTGTCCAGCACCAAATACTTTTGTTTGGAAATTTTTCTTTTACTTCCTTTATAAATGGGGCTAAAGCCTGTTGATTAACTTTTTCTAATGGTTCTCCTCCAAGTAAAGATAAACCTTCAATGTAATTTTTTTCTAAATTTTTAAATATCCTCTCCTTTGCATCATTATCAAATTTTTTTCCATAATTAAAGTCCCAAGCTTCTTTGTTGTGACATTCCTTGCAATGAAAATGACAACCACTTACATATAAAGAAGTTCTAATACCTTGTCCATCTTGTATGTCTATATCTTTTATATCTGCGTAATTCATATATTTCTCCTTAAAATATTGTATTTTATAAAATAAGTCGTTTGTTTTTAAATAATAATTTACAAACGACTTATTTTGTTGGGTAGTTAATTAGTATCTTTTGTATTTTTTATAAGTGTAGTACTCTTGATTTAATTTCTTTTGTTTTTCCTACATTCCAGAAGTTTTCTCCTAAGTATCCACATGTTCTTCTTGTTACATTCATTTTGCCGTGGTCTTTATTACCGCATTGTGGACATTCCCATTCATTATTATCATTGATAATAATTTCTCCATCGAAGCCACAAATGTGACAGTAATCTGATTTAGTATTAAATTCTGCATATTGTATATTGTCATAAATAAATTTTACAACTGTTTCTAATGCAGTGATATTATTTTTCATATTAGGTATTTCTATATAAGAAATTGCTCCACCACTTGATATTGGTTGAAATTGACTTTCAAACTTTAATTTATCAAAAGCATTAATTTTTTCTCTAACATCTACATGGTATGAATTTGTATAATATCCTTTATCAGTAATGTCTTCAATATCTCCAAATCTTTCTTTATCAACTCTTGCAAAACGATAGCATAAAGATTCAGCAGGTGTACCATAAAGTGCAAACCCTATATTTGTTTCCTTCTTCCATTCTTCTGTTTTTTCTCTTAAATGTTTCATAACTCTTAGTGCAAATTCTTCACCTTCTGGTGCCGTATGAGAAACACCTTTCATTAATTTTGTTACTTCATATAGACCAATATAACCTAAAGATATAGAAGAATATCCTCCAAATAATAATTTATCTATTGTCTCACCCTTCTTTAATCTTGCTATTGCTCCATATTGCCAATGAATTGGACTTACATCTGATCTAGTACCAAGCAAGGCATTATGTCTGCACATTAGAGCTTCTTTGCACAATTCTAATCTTTGATCAAATAATTTCCAGAATTTTTCTTCATCTCCATTTGCAATAATACCAATTTGTGGAAGGTTAATACTTACAACTCCTTGATTAAATCTTCCTTCAAATTTATAATTTCCATTTTCATCTTTCCAAGGACTTAAGAAACTTCTGCATCCCATTGGACTAAATACATTTCCTTCATAATTTTCACGCATTTTTTTAGCAGAAATATAATCTGGATACATTCTTTTTGCAGAACATTTAACAGCAAGTTTTGTTAAATAATCGTACTTTCCGCCTTTTAAGCAATTGTTCTCATCTAATACATATACTAATTTTGGAAAGGCTGGAGTTATATAAACACCTGCATCATTTTTTATTCCTTGTATTCTTTGCTTTAATATTTCTTCTATTATTAAGGCTATTTCTTCGATATATTCACTCTTTTCATCTAAGAACATAAATAATGTTACAAACGGACTTTGACCATTTGTTGTCATTAGAGTATTTATTTGATATTGAATTGTTTGAACTCCTGATTTTAACTCTTCTTGTCTTTTATCTTTTGCTAAAACTTCTGCTTCTTTTTCTCCATATCCCATTTTTAAATAATGATTATAAGCTTTATTGTAAGTTACTCTCAAATATTTTCCTAAATGCCTAATATCTATAGATTGTCCACCATATTGATTACTTGCAACTGCTGCAATAATTTGTGTTGTAACTGTACATGCTACCTGAAAGCTCTTTGGACTTTCTATCATTTTACCATTCAT
Organism: uncultured Clostridia bacterium; assembly: GCA_944393295.1. The sequence goes on along the minus strand of CALXZR010000094.1, from coordinate 24,403 downwards.
AACTGTTCCATTATCTAGCATATCTCCAATATTTACTAAGCAACAATTGTGAATAGGTTGAATAAAATAATCTTTATCATGAAAATGTAAAACACCATCATTATGAGCTTTTACAATTCTTTCTGGTAAAATTAAACGATCTGTAATATCTTTTGAAACTTCTCCTGCAATTAAATCTCTTTGTGTAGCAGCTAAGAAAGCATTTTTATTACTATTTTCTTCCATTGTGTCTTTATTTGAGTTTCTAACTAAGCTTAATATACTCTCGTCTGTTGTATTTGATTTACGAATCATTGCATGTTTTTCTCTATATAAAATATATTTTTTAGCTAATGTAAATTTACCAAATTCCATTAACTTTCGTTCTATAATATCTTGTATATCTTCTACTGATATTGTTGTTTTTCCTAAATTTTCAATATATTTTGTAATAAAAGCAATATCTGCTCTTGATATTTTATCCTTTCCTCCAACTTCCTTATTAGCTCCGCTTATTGCTATTACAATTTTATCACTATCATATTCAACTTTTCTTCCATCTCTTTTAATAACCTTCATTTTAAGTACCCCCAAATTATAGAACTAAAATACGTATTTGTTTTTCTTGAATTCATTTTAGCATAAGAAAAAGTAATGTCAAATGGGTACTTGTTATGTTTCCAACTTCTTGTAAATCTTGTTTTTGTAAGATTACATTTATTTTGGTTTTACTTCTTTTAAATTTTATTTTGTTCGGTTGCATATTAATTATTTCTTTATGCTCTAAGTTTTGCTAAAAAAATAAAAAAAAAATGTAACTTTTATGTTACATTTTTTAAAATTCAAAAATTTCTCAAGCCTATTTCTTGACTTTCCAGACAAATTAGGAATAATTCCTATTTTATTTTAGGATGTTTTTTTACCCTTTTTAATAGACTTTTATAATTTTATTTGTCATTAAAGCCCGGCGTTTCACCTGTTCTTTCTGGTAGATTTTCATCACCCATATTTTGTCTTCCCATTCCCTCTCCTGGCATGAAATTACTAAAAGAATTATTAGCATCTGTAGAGGTTTCTTGTACTTTAATTTTATTTTCTTCAGATAATCCTGATATTATTTGTACATAAGCATCATTCTGTATGCCTATTTCTACTTCTTGTTTTGTACTTGTACCATCATCATTAATTACTGTTACATAATTATTTTGCTCATCATCAGTCTGCAAAGCTTCTAAAGGTATTGTTAGTGCATTTTCTGCCTCTTCTAATATAATTGTGCAGCTTGCTGACATTCCTATCTTTAAATTTCCATTATTTGCAAAACTATCAACAGCACTAAAAGTAGAACCACTTGTAGAATATGTACCAACTTCTGAAATCTGGGTAACATATCCAGTTAAGATTTCATTAGTAGATGTAATCTCTATTTCAGCCTCATCTCCTATACTTACCTTATTTATTTCTGATTCATCAATCTGTAAACTCATAGCCAAGCTATCTAAAGATTTAAGTTCGACATAATTACTACTTGTACAAATCTCCTCCTTTTCAGGAAGACTACTAGATATTAATACACAATTATATGGTGCCTGCAAATAGGTTCCATTTGTATATTTAATAAGTTTCTGACCTTCAGTAACACTATCTCCTTCCTCTACACACATTGTAGAAAAGCTATAATCTGTATTTAAGCTAATTTTTTCAGTATTACCTGAAACTATCTCTCCAGAAGTAGTTAAACTTGTTTTTATTGAATTTAAACTCGCTACACTAGTATTTTCTTGCATTTCTATTGTACTACCATTTTCAGTTGCATTATTTTCATTATAAAAAGTAAAAACAAGAAATATAGTAATAAAACATATAAACAATAAAACTAAAATTACTTTTTTCTTTTTCATAAAAATCCTTTCCTCTTTTTAATATGTGTTAATTATAAAAGTATTTACTTAAGAAAAACTTAAATGAGACTTAAAATAAACTTAAAAACACGTAGGAAAATCCTACGTGTTTTTAAATTTATTTAATTTACTTTAATTATTTTTTTAAGCATTCATAATTTCTTGGAATTCTTCTCCATCAATTTTTTCTTTTTCTAATAAGATATTTGCAACATCATGAAGTTTTTTAATATTTTCTGTTAAAATTTGTTTTGCTGCTCCATAAGCAGTATCTATTATTCTTTTAACTTCTTCATCTATTAATCCAGATGTTTCTTCACTAAAGTTCTTTTGTGTTGCAAAATCTCTTCCTAAAAATACTTCTTCTTGTCCTGAACCAAAAGTAATAGTTCCAAGTCTTGGACTCATACCATATTTTGTAACCATATCTCTTGCAATCTTAGATGCTCTTTCAATATCATTGCTTGCACCTGTTGAAATATCTCCAAGAACTAGTTCTTCTGCAACTCTTCCTCCAAGTAATGATATAATATTTTCTTCCATTTCAGATTTACTCATAAAAGAACGATCTTCTGATGGTCTATACATTGTATATCCACCAGCCATACCTCTTGGTACAATTGAAATCTGATGAACATCATCTTGAGTTGGTAAAAATTTACTTACTACTGCATGACCGGCTTCGTGGAAAGCAACTAGTTTTTTCTCTTTGTCACTAATTACTCTTGATTTTTTCTCTGGTCCCATTGTTACTTTTACCATTGCTTCTTCTATTTCTTGCATTCCAATTTCAGTTTTATCACGTCTAGCTGCAAGTAAAGCTGCTTCATTTAATACATTTTCTAAATCAGCTCCTGCAAAACCTGCTGTATTTTTAGCAATAATTCCTAAATCTACATCATTTGCTAATTTTTTCTTTCTAGCATGAACTTCTAATATTTGCTCTCTTGCTTTAACATCTGGTGATGATACTACAATTTGTCTATCAAATCTACCAGCTCTAAGTAAAGCTTTATCTAATACATCTGGTCTATTAGTAGCGGCTAACACTATAACACCTTCGTTTGGACTAAAGCCATCCATCTCTACTAATAATTGATTTAATGTTTGCTCTCTTTCATCATGTCCTCCACCAAGACCTGCACCCCTTTGACGACCAACTGCATCAATTTCATCTATAAATATAATACATGGAGCATTTTTCTTAGCTTGTTCAAATAAATCTCTTACTCTAGATGCACCAACACCAACAAACATCTCAACAAAATCAGAACCACTTATAATAAAGAATGGCACTCCAGCTTCACCTGCAACTGCTTTTGCAAGTAAAGTTTTACCTGTTCCTGGGTGTCCTACTAATAAAACACCTTTTGGAATTCTTGCACCCATATCAGTAAATTTCTTTGGTGATTTTAGAAATTCAACAATTTCTTCTAATTCTTGTTTTTCTTCATCAACACCGGCTACATCTTTAAAAGTTATTTTATTCTTATCTGTTGTGTTTATCATTCTTGCTTTACTTTTTCCAAATGTCATTGAAGATTTATTTCCATTTTGATTTGGATTCATTATTAAAATCCAGAATAATAAGAAAATAATTAAAATAACAAAAGGAGAAAAGATGCTAAGTACAGCCATAAATATTGATTCTTCCTCTTGTGATAATACTATTTGACTATCTACTAATTTATCTGATATTTGCTCCATAAAACTATCTAAACTAGGAATTGTAACTTCCTTTAATGAGCTTGTTGTTTTAGCAGTTCCATCTTCTTTTAGTGTAACATATGCTTTTGTTTTGTCTGAAGAAATTTCTATTTCTGAAACCTCTCCATTGTTTATTTTTGTCATTAACTCTGAATAATCCATTTTTTTATCAGTATTATTGAATACTGCAGAAATCAAAACAAAAAAAACAATTGCTAAAATTAACCATGTGGCTAATGTTTTTATTCCGTTTTTCAAATTTTGTATCCTCCCTTTTTTCACTTTGCTTAAAATATAGCATACCATTTTTTTCTTTTCAAGTCCTTTTAAAAAAAGAAATATCGCTGTAATATTTGTATTTTTAAAGAACTTACGGCTTTCTATTTTATAGCAGATATATAAATTTTTTTATTTTTAATTACAACTTTAGTATTTTTATTTGGAGTTAAATATTTATTTCCTATATTATTGTTACATAATTTTATTATATCATCTATATGTATTTTTTCTATACCTTTGGTTGAACCAAATAATTTTCCTATTGAATATAATATTATTCTTTTTTCTATTACTCTATCTAAACTATTAAACTTCTTTAAATCTAATATAATTGTAGGCAAATCTTCAAATTTATATACATTTTTTTCCACTATATTTTTATCTAATTTACAAATATTCAAGTTCTTTTCTTCAATTAAAATATTTTTATAATTTTCTACTGTTATGCTTTGTAAATATTCATCTTCTTCTTTAATAATTAAAGACAATCTACTTAAAGTTTCTATAAAATTAGAATTAAATTCCTTTTCTATATACGGCAACACTACATTTCTAATTTTGTTTCTAGTATAATCATTTTCAAAATTACTTTCATCTATTCTTGGTACTATATTTTTTAACTTTAAATATTCTTCAATATCAGTTCTATTTTCTAATAATAAAGGTCTAATATAAATTCCTTGTTTTAAATCCATTCCACATAAACCTGAAACTCCTGAACCTCTTAAAATATTCATTATAATTGTTTCTATATTATCCTTTTTATTATGTGCAATAGCAATTTTATTTGAATTAGTTTGTTTCATTATTTGAGTAAAGAAATTATATCTTATTTCTCTTCCAGTTTCTTCTATTCCTTTTTTATTTTCTTTTGCCAACTGTTTTATATTTGTGTGTAATACAAAAAACTGAATATTTTTTTCTAAACAAAAATTTTTAACAAATTCTTCATCTAATTTTGCATTTTCTCTTATACCATGATTAATATGCGCTACATATATATCAAAATCTATTTTTTCTTGTTTTTTTATTTCATATAAAACTGATAGCATGGCTATTGAATCTGGTCCACCAGATACCCCTAAAACAATTTTATCTTTTTCTTCTATCAAATTATATTTCTTTATTGTTTTTAAAATTCTTTCTTCAAAATCGTTCATACTTCCTCCTTTCTTCATTAATATAGAAAAAGATACTAATAAAGTGCTAAATATCTCTCACTTAAATTTAGTATCCCCTTATATTTTACCTTTAACTATAACGTCTATCTAGATTTGCAAATTTTGTATAGCTTGGCATCCAAGCTAATTCAACAGTTCCTGTTGAACCTCCTCTATGCTTTGCTAGTATAACTTCTGCAACATTTTTCTTTTCTGTATCTTCATTATAATAGTCATCTCTATATAGAAATATAACAAGATCTGCATCTTGTTCAATAGCACCAGATTCTCTCAAATCTGATAGCATTGGTCTTTTATCATCTCGTCTTTCAGCAGTACGAGATAATTGAGATAAAGCTATTACAGGAACATCTAATTCTTTTGCTAGTATCTTTAAAGAACGACTTATCTCAGATATTTCTTGCTCACGACTTGCATTTCTCTTTCCTGTTCCTTGTATCAACTGTAAATAATCAATTACTATTAAGCCTATATTTTTTTCTATTTTTAGTTTTCTACATTTTGCTCTAATTTCCATAATAGAAATACCTGGTGTATCATCTATGTATATTGGTGCCTCACTAAGTTCTCCTAAGGTTGTAGCTAATTTCATCCAATCATCATCTTCTATTTGCCCTGTTCTAATTTTATTACTATCTACCATAGCTTCACTACATAAAATTCTATTTCCTACTTGTTCTTTTGACATTTCTAAGTTAAATATAACAACAGGGACATTTGCTTTTACTGCTGCATTTGTTGCTAAATTTATTGCAAAAGCAGATTTTCCCATAGCAGGTCTTGCTGCTATAATAATTAAGTCTGAATTGTGAAGTCCTGCAGTTTTATTATCCAAATCTATAAAACCTGTTGTAATACCTGTTACATTACCTTTTTGATTATATAATTTTTCTAGTTCTGCAAAAGAGCCTACTAAAACATCTTTTAAAGCTGAATATCCTTTGGCAGATTTTTTCTGTGATAGGTCAAAAACCTTTTTTTCAGCCATATCCATTATATTATCTACATCTTCAGACTCATCATATCCTAAGGCAATTAATTCATTAGAAGTTTGAATTAAGCTTCTAAGAGTCGCCTTTTCGTCAACTATCTTTATATATTTTTCAACATTTGCCGTAGTTGGTACTCTCTCTGGAAGTTCTGCTAAATATTCTAATCCACCTATTCTTTCAAAATTTCCTTGCTCTACTAATTCTGCCTTTACAGTTATAATATCTATTGGTTCGTTTCTTGAGTACAAACTCAATATTGCAGAATATATGGCTCTATTATCTTCTCTATAAAAATCTTCCTCTTTTAAAACTTCTATTGCACTAATAACAGCATCTTTATCTGTAAGCATACAACCAAGTATAGCTTGTTCGGCTTCTACATCATGTGGTGGTATTTTTCCTAATTCCATAACTTTCTCCTACAAATAAATATAATTATTTTTTATTTTCATTTGTAATTATTAGCTTTAGGCTGTTACTATCATAATTGATACTGTAGCCATTACTCCCTCATTTAATTTTAAGTCAACTTTTGTAATACCTACATTTTTAATAGTTTCATTTAATAAAATTTTCTTTTTATCAACATTTATATTATACTCTTTTTTTAAAGCTTCTGAAATTTCTTTTGCAGTTACTCCACCAAACAATTTTCCATTTTCTCCAGCTTTTACTCTAAATTTCAAAGTAATCTTTTTTAACTTTTCAGCAATTTCCTTTGCTTCTTTTAAATCTTCACTTTTTCTAAAAGCTATAGACTCATTTTTGGCTTTTAAATTATTCATATTTCCAGCATCAGCTGGAACTGCTAAATTTTTAGGAAATAAATAATTTCGTGCGTATCCATCAGCTGCATTTACTATTTGATCCTTTTTACCTACACCTTTTATATCTTGTTTTAAAATAACCTTCATTTTATTTCCTCCTAACTATTTTATCCTAATTCTGCAAAATATTCATTAATTCTAATAATCAATTCTTGTTTTGCATCTTCTAGTGAAAATCCTTCTAATTGTGCTCCTGCTAAAGTAATATGACCTCCACCACCTAATTTTTCTAGTATAACCTGTACATTTACATCTCCTATTGATCGTCCACTTATAAAAACTCTATCTCCAAGTTTTCCTATTACGAAAGATGCTGTAATATCACTAATTGTTAAAAGTTCATCTGCTGCTTTTGCACAAATTAAGTTTGCATTGCTATCATCTGCATTGGTATATATGCCAATAGCAATTGAATCATTTATGATTTCTGTATTTCTTACTATTTCAGCAATTAGATTATAGCTTTCTAAATCTGCTTGGAACCATTTTTTTACTCTAATTATATCCACACCAAATTTTCTTAAATATGCAGCTGCTTCAAAAGTTCTTACTCCTGTTTTAAATGTAAAATCTTTTGTATCTACCATAATACCACCATAAAGTCCTTCTGCTTCAATTAAATTAAGTTCTATAGTAGTTTTAGCATATTGTAATAACTCTGTAACTAGTTCGGCTGTTGAAGAAGCATATACTTCATGAAAGCTTAAAATCGGATCTGAAATATAATCTGTTACTTTTCTATGGTGATCTATAATTACTTTTTTATCTGTTTTTTCTAAGAGTTCTGGAAATTCTACATAATTAATCTTGTGAGTATCTACTATAATAAGTAATGTATCTGGTGTTATTATTTCAGCTGCCTTTTCTCCAGAAATAATTACATTTTCATATTCTGGATATTTTTCTAATTCTTCTAAAAATTTATCTAATGATTTTCCAGTTGGTTCAGATGCAATATAACATTCTTTTTCTAGTGTTTTAGCAAGTTTACACATGCCTATTGCAGAACCTATAGCATCTATATCTATGTTTGTATGTCCCATTATAACTACTTTATCAGCTTCAGAAATTAAATTAGAAATAGAATATGCTATAGTTCTAGCTTTTACTTTTGTTCTCTTTTCTAATTCTAATGTAGTACCGCCATAAAATTTATATTTACCATCTCTTCTAACTACTGCTTGATCTCCGCCTCTACCTAATACAATATCCATAGCAGTAAGAGCTGATTTGTATTTTTCATAATTTGTTTTTCCTTCATTAGAAACAGCTATACTTAATGTTACTTGAACTTTAGTATCTAGTTTTTTTACTCTATCTAATATATCAAATTTTTCTTTTTCAATATCTGATAAATATTGTTGTTCAAAAATATAAATAAAACTATCACTATCAGTCTTTACTATCAATCCACCTGTACGATTTGCCCAATCAAAAATTTCTTTTTCAATTTTTGTTATAAGCTCTAGCTTTTCTTCTGGAATAGCTCTTTTTACTATTTCGTCATAATTATCTATTGCAGCAATTGCTATACAGTTTTTAGAATTATTATAAGCATCAAAAAGTTCATTGTATTTTGTATCATCTATAAAATATAGTGTTAAAATATATTCTCTTTGATTTCTTTTATCCTTCTTTTTACTTCTAGCAACTCCTCCACGTATTTTATAAAAATTCTTTCCTATGTTAAATTGCTTAGAAATTTCTTTATTTTCATCATTTTTTTCTAAGTCCAATTTAATTTCTTTTATTAAAGGCATTAAATATGTGCTAATATCTATTTCCTTAAATTCTTCTATAAATTTTTGACTTTTCCAAATAATATTTCCATCTGTTTCTACTATAATTAATGGAATTGGTGAATTTATTAAGTTTTTCTTAGTTGCTATATTTACATCAGTAGTTATCTCTTGAATATGATTTACTATTTCACTTTTCTTTTTACTATTTGTTCTAATTGTATATATAATTAATAATATATATATGATAATTGAAGGAATAATCCATTTGGTATCATACATGCATAAAGCAATTATAAAAAGTAAAATAATTACTAAATAAACTCCACTCTTAAATATTAAATCATCTAAAATTTTACCATTTTTACTCGGCATAAAAACTCCCTATAAATAATAATACTATTTTATTATACTACATTTTATACTTTTAGTCAAACTACTTTACCTAGCTTGATTTTCTTTATTTGAATATAATTTCATTACTTTCTTAAAAGATTTACTGTTTAAATATTCTTCTATATCATATTCTATAAAGCTTTCTATACTATCTTCTTTAGAAAAAATTTTATCCTTCTTTGAATATAATTTACCAAAATACTCTTTCATTGCTAAATCTGTCTTACTACCACTTTTTACTTGACTCATTAAAGATTTATAATTTTGATATTCACCATAAATATGAGTTATAATACGACCTGGTTCAGCATCATCAAATTGTGCTACAAATTTTTTAGGAGAAATCATTTCTACTGATTTCTTAAATTTTTGTATCTGTTCTTCGTCATTTTCATCTGGTTGTGGAAATGGTTCTATAGCTTTATCATCCATTTCAAAATGCGCAGCATATCCATAGCTTCCTTGTCGATTTTGATTTCTTGTTTGTAATTGAAGCTCTATCTTTCCAACTGGCGTATTTAAATATAAAAAATTTGCATTATAGCCTCTATTTGTTCTAGTTTCTTTATAGCTATCTTCATCCAAAGTAACTCCAAATCTTTTTAACAATTTAGACTGATTAATTACAGCTTTAAGTTGTTTAGTTAATATATTTAAATCAATATTATCATATATTTCACTTCTATAAGCTTTAAATAAATTTACAAAATTAATTTCTTTAACTGTTTTTTCATCAATGCACTCATTTTCTTCTATTTTACTCTGCTTTTCTTTAATTAAAGAAATTAACGCATCATATTGTTCTAATAATCTCGTAGCATTTGGATTAAATAGTTTTTTTGTTCTTTCTGCTACAGTTATACAATAATTATAATATTCTTTTTTAGTACAATTATAATTATATTTAATATCTTCTGTTCCGGAAAATTCTTCTTGCACTAATTTGAGCATAAATTTTTGCATTTCACCGGTAAATTTATTATTTTCATTTTTTTCTTCTACCAATCGCTTTATTTCTGAATCTTTAGAAGAAAAAGTTGGCGGTCTATATCCTAAAACTACAGTTATAGCTAACATATCGTGTATTTCTTCTTTTAATCTAGATTCAAAGCCATATTCATTATCATATCTAATCACAGCTTTATCTGTTCTTACCATATATTCTAATATTTTGTCAATTAAACTTTTAGGTGATTTTATTCTATATAAGGTTTTTATATCTGAATCTTCATATATTTTTTCAAATTCAATCATCAAAGCTGCTACCATATTATGAAAATATTCTTGAACTTCCTCACACTCAAATTTCTTTATAGTATTTTGGTATATTCTATTAAAGCTTTTTAAAAAACCTACTTGCATGCTATTTTTGGCTTTTATATCTATACCTAATTTTTTAAATATATCCTTTGGCATATACAATTTCATCCTTAAACAAATTTTCGTTATATTATAGCATATTTTTATTTAAGTTGCAACAAAAAACCTTAGTTTTTAATTTAAACTAAGGTTTTTTTATTATTTTATTGTTAATGTTACACTTTTTTCTTTATCTGTATAATCATCATGTACTGTAATAGTTACCTTTCCTTTTGATACCCCTGTTACAATACCGTTTGCATTTACTGTAGCAATTGATTCATCACTTGAAGTATATGTTAAAGTTTCTATACTTCCATCAGATGGAGTAGTAGTCAATTTTAACTGTAAATCGTTACCAACTTTTATGCTTTTACTTGTAGAGGTCAAATTCATACTTTTTATTGGTTTTATTACATGAATATCAGTAGTTGCTGTAAGTTCACCTTTTTTAGCTGTTACTGTAGCCATTCCAACAGATTGCGCTGTGATAACCCCATTTTCATCTACCTCTAAAACTTCTTCATCTGAAGAAATATATTCTATTCCTTCTGTTTCTTGTATTCCATCTATTTTTACTGTTAAGTTTGCTTCCTCGTCGTCTGTTGCAGATAAATATTTTTTATCAGCTTCAACCTCAATTGTTTGAGTTATTGACTGTGTATTATTTTCAGAAACAGCTACTAAATTCGTATTAAAAACTCTTCCTTTATTTAAAACTATATATAATGCAATTCCTGCTACTATTAAAAATAGTATTATAGAGATAGCAAGTGATCGATTAATTTTTGCAGTACTCTTTAATTTTCTTTTTCCCATTTAACAACTCCTTCGATTCTAACTGTTTTTTTCCTATTTTAATATTATACCTTATATGTTTTTTTTCTACAAGGTTTTTCTAAAATTTTATATTAAAAAAAACAAGAAAAGTTTTTTACTTTTCTTGTTCTATTTTATAATTTATTCAGCTACAGCTGGTTGTTCCTTTTTTTCTTCTTGTTCTTTTTTATCTTCATCAGTTTTTGGAACAAACTTTGTATTTATTTGTAAATTTTGATAATGTTTTAGACCTGTTCCTGTTGGTATTAACTTACCAATTATAACATTTTCTTTTAATCCAATTAAATTATCAACTTTACCTTTAATAGCAGCCTCTGTTAATACCTTTGTTGTTTCTTGGAAAGATGCTGCAGATAAGAAACTTTCTGTTGCCAAAGAAGCTTTTGTAATACCAAGTAAAGCTCTCTTTCCAGTAGCTGGTTTCTTGCCTTGTGCTATCATTTCTGCATTCTTTTCTTCAAAATCTAATAATTCAACTAATGATGCTGTATAGAAACCTGTATCTCCTGGATCATCAATTCTTACTTTTTTAAGCATTTGTCTTGCAATAACTTCAATATGTTTATCATTAATATCAACACCTTGATTTCTATAAACTTTTTGAACTTCAGAGATAATATATTCATAAACTCCTTCTGGTCCTTTTATTGCTAATAGTTCACTTGGATTAATTGAACCTTCTGTTAAAGGATCTCCTGCTTTTACTTCGCTACCTTCTTTTACTTTTAGTTTTGAACCAAAGCTTATTACATAAGTTTTTGCATTGTCTTTTCCAACAACAACAACTTCTTTTCTCTTCTTTTCTTCTTTGATTTGTACTGTACCATCTATTTCAGTTATTATAGCTAAACCTTTTGGATTTCTAGCTTCAAATAACTCTTCAACTCTAGGAAGACCTTGTGTAATATCTCCACCAGCAACACCACCAGTATGGAAAGTTCTCATTGTAAGCTGTGTACCAGGCTCACCAATAGATTGAGCAGCAATAATACCAACTGATTCTCCTAGGTTAACTCTTTGTCTTGTTGCTAATCCCATACCATAACATTTACTACAAGCACCATGTTTACACTTACATCCTAAAATAGAACGTACCCAAACTTTAGTAGTACCTGTTTCAACAATACGTTTTGCAATTTTATCTGTAATCATAGTATTTGTATCAATAATTATCTCGCCAGTTTTTGGATCTTTAAAGTCTTCTAGTAAAAATCTTCCTACTAATCTTTCTTCTAATCCTTCAATTATTTGATTTCCATCTTTTATATCTTCTAACATTATTCCTTCGTGAGAACCACAATCTTCTTCACGAATAATAATATCTTGAGAAACATCAACCAATCTTCTTGTTAAGTAACCAGAGTCAGCAGTTCTTAAAGCTGTATCTGTTAAACCTTTTCTAGCACCGTGTGCAGAAATGAAGTATTCTAGAGAATCTAGACCTTCACGGAAACATGATTTAACTGGAATTTCAACAGCTTTACCAGATGTATTAGCCATAAGACCACGCATACCAGCAATTTGTCTTAATTGGTTCATATTACCACGGGCACCAGATTGAGCCATCATATAAATTGGATTTAGTTCGTCAAAATTTTTCTTCATAGCTTCAGTAACATCAGAAGTTGCTTTTTCCCAAACTTTAATAACAGCATTATATCTTTCTTCATCAGTTATAGCACCACGTTTATATTGTCTATGAATATTTTCTACGTCTTTATCAGCAGCTTCCAAAATATCTTTTTTAGCGGCAGGTACTGCAACGTCGGCAACAGATACTGTAATAGCACCTTTTGTAGAATATTTATATCCAGTTGCTTTAATATAATCTAATACTTCAGCAGATTCTGATAAACCGTGTACATTTATACATTTAGCAACAATTGTACCTAAATTTTTCTTAATTACTGGGAAATCAATTTCTAAATCAAATTCTTTTTCTGGATCTGTTCTATCTACAAATCCTAAATCTTGAGGAATTCCTTGATTATAAATTAATCTTCCAACAGTTGTTTCTATTGTTTTACTTCTTACAGTTCCATCTTCATCAGTTTTAAATCTTCTAACTTTAATTTTACAGTGAAGACCTACATCTTCATTTTGGTATGCCATCATAGCTTCGTCTTCATCTTTAAAGTACATACCTTCACCTTTTTCACCATCAATTTGTACAGTTAAATAATAAGCACCCAAAATCATATCTTGTGTTGGTACTGTAACTGGTTTACCATCTTGAGGTTTTAATAAGTTATTTACAGAAAGCATTAAAAATCTTGCTTCTGCAATAGCTTCTGGTGTAAGTGGAACGTGAACAGCCATTTGATCACCATCAAAGTCTGCATTGAAAGCAGTACAAACTAATGGATGAAGTTTAATAGCTCTACCTTCTACTAATATTGGTTGGAAAGCTTGAATACCTAATCTGTGAAGTGTAGGAGCACGGTTTAGCATAACTGGGTGATCTTTAATTACCTCTTCTAATATATCCCATACTTCTGGTCTTAGTTTTTCAACCATTCTTTTTGCATTTTTAATATTATGAGCTAGTCCTCTCTTTACTAATTCTTTCATAACAAAAGGCTTAAATAGTTCAACTGCCATTTCTTTTGGAAGACCGCATTGATATATTTTTAATTCTGGTCCTACTACAATAACTGAACGTCCTGAATAATCAACACGTTTACCTAATAAGTTTTGACGGAATCTACCTTGTTTACCTTTAAGCATATCTGATAAAGATTTTAAAGGTCTATTTCCAGCACCAGTAACTGGTCTACCACGTCTTCCATTATCTATTAGGGCATCTACAGATTCTTGAAGCATTCTTTTTTCATTTCTTACAATAATTTCTGGTGCACCTAATTCTAATAATCTTTTTAAACGATTATTTCTATTTATAACACGTCTATATAAATCATTTAAGTCTGAAGTTGCAAATCTACCACCATCTAATTGAACCATTGGTCTTAATTCTGGTGGAATAACAGGAATTACATTCATAACCATCCATTCTGGTTTATTTCCAGACATTCTAAAAGATTCTACTGTATCTAATCTTTTAATTAATTTTGCCTTTTTTTGCTCACTTGCTTTTTCTAATTCTTTCTTTAGACTTGCAGATAGCTTATCTACATCTATTTCTGCTAATAATTTACGTATAGCTTCTGCTCCCATCTCTGCTTTAAAAGAACCTCTACCATATTTTTCTTCAGCTTCATGATATTCTTTTTCGTTTAATATTTGACATTTTAATAATCCAGAAGTTCCTTTATCTGTAACAATGTAAGCTGCAAAATAAATTACTTTTTCTAGACTTCTTGGTGAAATATCTAACATTAAAGCAACTCTACTTGGAATTCCTTTAAAATACCAAATATGTGCTATTGGAGCGGCAAGTTCAATATGTCCCATTCTTTCACGTCTTACTTTAGAAGTAGTAACTTCAACGCCACAACGATCACAAACAATTCCTTTATATCTTACTCTTTTATACTTACCACAATGACATTCCCAATCCTTTGTTGGTCCAAAGATTTTCTCACAGAATAATCCGTCTTTTTCTGGTTTTAAAGTTCTATAGTTTATTGTTTCTGGTTTTTTTACTTCTCCATGAGACCATTCTCTAATTTTCTCATCTGAAGCTAAACCTATTTTAAGCTTATTAAAAACTTCTAATTCTTCCACTTTTTAAGTAGCCCCCTAAATTTAAAATTCTTTCGAATTATTATCTAGTTATAGCAATATCCACTGCTGCACACTCTTCAATTAATTGCTATAACCTTTATAATAATTCATATTCAATTATATTATTTTTCTATTCCTCTTCGGCATCTAAATCTTTAAAAATTTTATCGTCTGGAATATCTTCTTCATCTAAGATATTTGTGAAAAATTCATCTTCGTTGTCATCATTATAGTCATTGTCTAATTCATCTTCGTCAACTTCTGTTAGATTTTCATCTGCCAATTCAGATTCATCTATTCTCTCATCAATACTATCGATTCCTTCTTCAGTATGTTCTTTAATTTCAAGTTCTTCATCTTGTTCATTATATAATTTTATGTCTAATCCTAAAGATTGAAGTTCTTTAATTAATACTTTGAAAGATTCTGGTATTCCTGGTTCAGGAATATTCTCTCCTTTAACTATTGCCTCATAAGTTTTTACTCTACCAATAACATCGTCAGATTTTACTGTTAAAATTTCTTGTAATGTGTATGCTGCACCATAAGCCTCTAGTGCCCAAACTTCCATTTCACCAAATCTTTGTCCACCGAATTGTGCTTTACCTCCAAGAGGTTGTTGTGTAACTAGTGAATATGGTCCTGTAGAACGAGCATGAATTTTATCATCTACTAAGTGGTGTAATTTAAGCATATACATAACACCTACTGTAATTGGTTTATCGAAAGGCTCTCCTGTTCTACCATCATATAAAATTGTTTTACCGTTTGTTTCTAATCCAGCAGTTTTTAGCATTTCTTCTATATCTTCTTCAGAAGCACCATCAAATACAGGTGTAGCAACCTTCCATCCAAGCATTCTTGCAGCTGCACCCAAATGAACTTCAAGTACTTGACCTAAATTCATACGAGAAGGAACACCTAATGGATTTAATACAACATCTACTGGTGTACCATCTGGCATAAATGGCATATCTTCAACAGGTAAAATTCTTGAAATAACACCCTTATTACCATGACGTCCAGCCATTTTATCACCTACAGAGATTTTTCTCTTTTGAGCAATATAAACACGAATAATTTGATTAACTCCAGGTCCTAATTCATCAGAATTTTCTCTAGTATAAACTTTTACATCAACAATAGTTCCTGCTTCACCATGTGGTACACGAAGTGAAGTATCACGAACTTCTCTTGCTTTCTCACCAAAAATTGCTCTTAAAAGTCTTTCTTCTGCTGTTAATTCTGTTTCTCCTTTTGGAGTAACTTTACCTACTAGTATATCTCCAGGTCTAACTTCTGCACCTATACGAATAATACCATTTTCATCTAAATCCTTTAAAGAATCTTCACCAACATTTGGAATGTCTCTTGTAATTTCTTCAGGTCCAAGCTTTGTATCACGACATTCACAATCATAGTCTTCTATATGTAAAGATGTTAAAACATCTTCTTTTACCAATCTCTCATTTAATAATATAGCATCCTCGTAGTTATAACCTTCCCAAGTTGTAAAAGCAATAAGTAAGTTTTTACCTAAGGCCATTTCTCCTTTGTAAGTAGCAGGTCCGTCAGCAATAACATCTCCTCTTTTTACAATTTCGCCTTCTTTTACAATTGGTCTTTGGTTAATACATGTACTACCATTTGTTCTCTTGAATTTTCTTAGAGTATATGTTTTCTTTTTACCTAATTCATTTTTAACAACAATTTCATCTCCTGTAACAGTCTCTACAACACCGTTTTCATCTGCTAAAATCATAACTCCAGAATCTTTTGCTGCTTTATATTCAATACCTGTACCTACAATTGGTGAATCTGTAATCATAAGTGGTACAGCTTGACGTTGCATGTTAGCACCCATTAAAGCACGGTTAGCATCATCATGCTCTAAGAAAGGAATCATAGCAGCACCAACAGATACTAATTGTTTTGGTGAAACATCTATATAATCTACTTGTTCTCTTTCTACTTCTTTAATTTCTGCTTTATCTCTTACACGAATTCTCTTATTTACTAAGCATCCATTTTCATCAACTGGTTCAGAAGCTTGAGCTATAATATATTGGTCTTCCTCGTCAGCAGTCATATATTTAACTTCATCTGTTACTTTTGAATTTGCAGCCTTATCAACTCTTCTATATGGTGTTTCAACAAATCCATATTCATTAATGATAGCAAATGTTGAAAGTGCAGATATCAGTCCGATATTTGGTCCTTCAGGAGACTCTATTGGACATAATCTTCCATAGTGAGTGTAATGAATATCACGTACTTCAAATCCTGCTCTTTCTCTTGATAAACCACCAGGTCCTAATGCAGAAATTCTTCTTTTATGAGTTAATTCTGATAGTGGGTTACATTGATCCATAAATTGAGATAATTGTGAACTACCAAAAAACTCACGAATTGATGAAGTAATTGGTTTTGTATTTATTAAAGTCTGAGGTGTTACAATATCTAAATCTTGAATTGTCATTCTTTCACGAACAACTCTTTCTAATCTTGTTAAACCTATTCTAAATTGATTTTGTAATAATTCACCAACACAACGAATACGTCTATTTCCTAAATGATCTATATCATCTATTGATCCTAATCTTGTTTTAGCTGGATCAGAAATATAAGTGTTATATTCTAAGTTTAATAAATAGTTAATTGAAGCTAAGATATCTTCTGTAGTAACATGCTTTGGTACTAACTCATCTATTCTTTCTTCAATTTCTTTTGCTAAATCTTTCTCAGCTGTTGTTTCTAATATATTTTGAAGCACAGCATAGTTAACATCAACTTTAATTCCAAGTTCTTCTGCTATTTTAGGAGCTACATAAGCTCTAATATCAACAGTTCCATTTCCTATTACTTTTGCTCTTTTATCTTCTATTTTTACATATACTACATTAATACCTGCATCTTGAATATCTTTTGCTGTTTCACGAGTAATTAAGCTATCCTTTTCAACTAAAACCTCTCCTGTCTCTGGGTTAACAATATCCTCATAAGCAATATGATTTGCAATTCTAGAAGCAATGCTTAATTTTTTATTATATTTATATCTACCAACTTTTGATAAGTCATATCTTCTATTATCAAAAAATAAACCATCAAATAAGTTTCTTGCAGCATCAACAGTTGGAAGTTCTCCAGGTCTTAATTTTTTATAAATTTCAATTAAAGCCTCATCTGCATTTTTTATTGGATCTTTAGCAATTGTAGCTAAAATTTTGTCTTCTTCTCCAAAGAAGTCTATAATTTTTTCATCTGTATCTAAACCTATAGCTCTAAGTAATGAAGTTACTGGTAATTTTCTTGTTCTATCAATTCTTACCCAGAAAACATCATTGCTATCTGTTTCGTATTCAAGCCAAGCACCACGAATTGGCATTACAGTTGCAGTGTATAATTTTTTACCAGCTTTATCGTAACTAGAATCATAATAGCATCCTGGTGAACGTACTAATTGGCTAACTACAACTCTTTCAGCACCATTAATAACAAATGTTCCACTATCTGTCATTACTGGGAAATCGCCTAAATAAATTTCTTGTTCTTTAATTTCTCCTGTTTCACGATTAATTAATCTTACTTTAACATGAAGTCTTGTAGAGTATGTTGCATCTCTTTCTTTTGCTTCTTCTAGAGAATATTTTGTTTCTTTCTCCATATAATAATCAAAAAATTCTAAGACTAAATTACCTGAATAATCTATTATTGGAGAAATATCTTTTAAAACTTCTCCTAGACCTTCTTTAATAAACCAGTCATAAGAATCTTTTTGAACTTTAATAAGATTAGGTATATCTATAAAATCACCAATCTTAGAAAAAGTTTTACGTGTGCATTTTTCATGTACTACATCTTTTACTTTTACCAAAACAAACCACCCTTTTAAATAAATTTAGCAGGCTTAATATATTTCATTTTAAGTAAAGTCCCTCTTGTCCTAAAAGGTTGTTACTAAAAAAATTTATCCCTGCCAAAAAATAGATTTTTTTAATAGTTCCTCTTCTAGTCAATTCCTCTTTACTAAAATTTATATAGCACTTCCTATAAGTACTTTAGAAATACAATAAAGGTAGTTTAAATCAAAAAATTAATTTTTGTCTACCTTTATCCCTCTAATATTTCTTATAAACGTATTTATGCTATATTAATATAACATATTTTGGCAACCATAGTCAAGCTTTTTATTAAAATTTCCTTAGGGAATTTTAACTTTTTAATATTTTCATGACTAATTTTTATCAATTTAATTAAAATATTACAATTTAATTAAATTTTCATTTTTTATTTTAGTTGCGATTTTTCTATTTTTGTATTATTATATATAAATAATTAGAATATATTTTTTGGAGTTTATAATGAATTATTTAATAAAATATCCTAAATTAAATATAAAAAAAGTATTAATAGTACTTGCTTCTATTATACTGATTTTCTTAATTATTGCATTTTGGTTTTTTTCACAAAAAATAAATAGTGAAAAACAAGTTTTAGGCGAAAATTTAGGTAATAATAGGAAATTTACTAGTACTTCTAATGAAGCTGAAGTTATCGTTTCTAAAGAATATGAGCTAAAACAATATAATACTTATACAAATTATTTATTTGAGCTTCGAAATGAAAAAAATTTAAATATATTTGTTTCAAAGTTAGATTTAGTTTCAGATAGGAGTCTGCAAAATCTTATACAAGCAGATAGGACAACTTATATTAAAGAATTCTCTTCTATCTCTAATTTATCAGATATAAAAGAAATATCTATTAATAATAATCTAGCTAATACCTATAGTTTTCATTATTTAGATAAAAATCAGAATACAGCCTTTTATTTGCAGGTAGTTTTTATGCAAATAAATAGTAATATATACGTTTTCGATTTTGATTTTCCTCTTAATGATTTAAGCTTATATGGTAACTTTATTACAGATTTTTTAAATAATTTTAAAATAATATAAAAAGTGCTAACAAAAGTCTTATACTCTTTTAGCACTTTTTAATTTAAACTTGATTATTTACTTTCTTTTACTTTTTCTAGTTTCTTTTTTTCTTTATCTGCATTAATTTCATCTATTCCATCAACAATAATTATTTTTAATAAAGCTATAACAGGAACTCCTAAAAACATTCCTAAAATACCAAAATATGCACCTCCTAATGTAACGCCAAAAATTACTAATATTGGACTTAAACTTAAAGAAGAGCCAAGAATTTTAGGATTTATAATATTAGCATCTATCTGTTGAACTATTATAGTTATTATTGCAAGCCATATAGCTTTTGAAAAACCTCCTGTAAAAATTGTAATTATTACAGCTAAACCTACACCAAATATAGCTCCAAAATATGGAATTAAATTGAATATTCCTACCATTAAACCTAATACAACTCCATATTTAATCTTCATAATAGACATAATTATTGCTACAATTATTCCAACTAAAAAGGCATCAAGTATTTGGCTAGAAACATAACTATAAAAAATTCCATTAGTTTTTGAATAATATTTTCTTATTTTATTGTAGGTTTTCTCATTAAGAATTGCTTTGCATATATTTTTTATAAAACTTTTTATATCTTTTCTTTCTAGTAGCAAATATATAGAAACAACTATAGTTACAAATGCATCAAATATTACTCCTGTTGCTCCTAATATTCCTTTTATATAAGAATTTATTTTTTCAAAGCTAATTAAATTTTTAACTATCTCCGCTATATCTAAACTTTTTAAATTCTGAACTAAATCAGTAGAATTTATTTTATTTACAATAGAGCCTTCCGGTGAATTTTCTAAAAAAGCAATTGCTCTGGTATAGTAATTTGGTATATTATTTGCTAAATCTGTTACACTTTTTGAAATACTCGGAAAAACAAAGTTTATTACAATAAATATTACTATTAGCACTATGATATATACTGTAAGTACACTAAGCCCTCTCCTTCTTCTTTTTAAAAATTTTATTTTTGAAGAGTTAAAAGTATTTTCTAATTTTTTACAAGGTATATATAGTAAATATGCTAGTACAGCTGCTAATATAAAAGGCTTTAAAATATCAATAAAATTTCCAATTATATTTAATATGTCTGTAAAATTGTCCAGCAATTTATAAACAGATATTGCTGCAATTGCAAAAGAAAACCAAAAAAGCCATTTTTTCCAATCTTTCTCGTTTTTCATTAGTTACTTTCCTTTCATATTAATTTAAAACTCTATATCTAATTCTACTGGACAATGATCACTTCCCATTATATCAGAATGAATTTTTGCTTCTTTTATTTTATTTTTTACTCTCTCTGATACAACAAAATAATCTATTCTCCATCCAATATTTTTTTCTCTTGCTCTTCCCATATAAGACCACCAAGAATAAGAATCTATTTTATTTGGATATAGATATCTAAAACTATCTACAAATCCGCTTTCTAAAAGTTTAGTAAATTTTTCTCTTTCTTCGTCTGTAAATCCTGCATTTCCTCTATTGGTTTTTGGATTTTTTAAATCTATTTCTTTGTGTGCAACATTTAAATCTCCACAAAGTATTACTGGCTTTTTACTATCTAATTTTTTTAAATATTCTCTAAAACAATCTTCCCATTCCATTCTATATTCTAATCTAGTTAGTTCTCTTTGAGCATTTGGAGTATAACAATTTACTAAATAAAAATTTTCAAATTCTGCTGTTATTACGCGTCCTTCTGTATCATGTATATCTACTCCAATACCTTTGCTTATACTAATTGGATCTATTTTGCTAAAAATAGCTGTTCCTGAATATCCCTTCTTTTCAGCACTATTAAAAATTACTTTATAGCCATCGAACATTACATTTAATTGTCCTTCTTGCATTTTTGTTTCTTGAATACAAAAAATATCTGCATTTAGGTTTTTAAAAATATCTTCAAACCCTTTATTCCAAACGGCTCTTAAGCCATTTACATTCCAAGAAATTAATTTCACTTACTTTTGCACCTTCTATCTAATAAATTCACACTTGTATTATAACTATTGGAGAGTAAAAAAGCAATACCTTTAGTGCTTTCTTAAGAAAATTAAAATATTTGTTTTATATGTTTTATTTTTATATGAGTTTTATCTTTCATTATTTGAATTGCATCAAATCTTATTGAATAACTTTCTAAATGTCTTTGAAAAATATAAAATTTAGCTGTATTTATAATATGTTTTTGTTTATATCTATCTATTGCTTCAATTCCTTCTCCAAAATTATTATTAGTTCTTGTTTTTACTTCAATAAATATTATTTCGTTTTTATATTTAGCAATAATATCTATTTCACCAAAGTGGTTTCTATAATTTCTGCATAAAATGTTATACCCACTATTAATTAAAAAATTACAAGCTATTTTTTCTCCATAATTACCTTTTATTTTATTTAGTTTTTTATTATTCATAATTTATATACTTTTTAATCTTAAAGCATTAGTTATATCTTTTCTGGATATTAATTCTTCTAATTTACATCTTCCATTTTTAAAATTATATCCAAATATTTTATTTAAAAATTCCTCAGTTTCAGTATCAATCGTTAATATAATATTAAATCCCTTTAAAATATCTATACAATCTATACATATATAATCTAAATTTTCTTCATTTTTTATTTGCTTTAATATTCTCCTTATTTTTTCTTCTTTTTCATCTAAGAATTTTTCTAAGTCAGTAATTTCTAATTGAGCAACAATAATACTCTTATCTTTATATTTTAATACAAATTTTGCTTCCATTTCATCTCTTAGATTTTCATCTGTTATTACTGATTTTTCTTTAAAAATACAACTTATTTTTTCTTCTACTATTTCATTACATTTACTTTTTAGCCATTTGGTTATTTCGAAATCTTTTTCTTTAGTTATTTTAGCCTTTAAATTTATACTATTTGATATTATTGCATAATACAATAATATAGCAGAATCCCTAGAGATTTCTATATTTTCATTTTTAAATCTTTCAGCAACTAGTGTAGCTGCAGCACCTAATAATTCTATCTGAACCTTAGCGTTAATACATAAATTGCAATTTTCTGTTTTTACATGATGATCAATTATCTCCACCACTTCTTCGGGCTTAATAAATTTTAGCCTATTAACATTATTAAGATCTACAAGTATAACTCCATCATTTTTCTCCCATTTTTTTAAGCTATGCAACTTTATGTTAAACATTTTGCAAACTATATTAACTTCTTTTTTTGGTGTTCCACCTATAAAATAATCTGCTTCTTCTCCTTTTTTTCTTAAATATTCTGTATATGCAAACATACAAGCAACTCCATCTAAATCTGGTCCATAATATGATGTCACAATTTTTTTCATATTTTATACTCCTTTAATTTAGTTAATATTAATATAACATATTTACAAATTTAATTCTATTATTTATATTAATTTATATCCTTGTCCAAATTCTTGTTTTATTAATCCTTTGCTTTGCAAATTAACTAATATTTTTAATAATTCATTTCTACTTTTTTTAGTTATCCACATAAGTTCTTCTATATTTTTTTCTTCTTCTAATAGGGATAATATTTCAGAATAATTATTTTTGACTTTTGGAATAGTTTTTTTGTCTTCCGGTAAAACTTTGCTTTTGAATTCAAAAAAATAATTAATTATATCTTCTACGCACGTAACCATTTGAGCCCCATTTTTTATAAAATTATTTACACCTATTCCATTTTTTAAATCTAATCTTCCTGGAACAGCAAATACTTTTTTACCCTGTTTTTTTGCAAAATTCACAGTGATTGAAGTTCCACTTCTATATGCTGCTTCAATTACTAAAACACCTAATGCTAAACCACTTATAATCCTATTTCTTTTTGGAAAGTTTTTAGAGTTAAAATCCACATCTGGTTCACATTCTGTTAATATTAATCCATTTTTTTCTATTATACTGTGCATAAGTGGTATATTTTCTTTTGGAAAAACATTATTAAATCCTGTTCCTAAAACAGCTATAGTAGGTGCATTTAATTTTATTGCCTCTAAATGTGCTATACTGTCTGATCCAATTGCCATTCCGCTAACAATTGGTATATTTCTAATAGCTAACCCTTTTGCAAAATATCTACAATTTTTTATTCCATAATCTGAAATCTTTCTACTTCCAACAATTGCAATTGAAGGTTTATATAGTAATTCTATATTTCCTAAGGCATACAATATTTTTGGCGGATTACTTATATTTAATAAACTTTTTGGATATTCTTTTGAATTTATCTCTATTTTATTTATTTTCATTTTTCTCCTTGTATAATATATTTAGGGTTTAAAGTACCCTCAAAAAACTTTATATTATGTCACTTTCGTGATATAATTTTTACTATTAACACTGTGGACTCTTATTCCTCCTTGTAGTTTAACTACTTCAGATAGAATATTGCCACAGTTTTATTATTAATTGGTAATTAGTTAGATAAGTCTTTGAACTTTCATTTCGTGCAAGGTTACAAGTAATAAAACTAGTTGGGTGTTGTCACAGTTGTTGATAAATTTTAT
>CALXZR010000093.1 GCA_944393295.1 uncultured Clostridia bacterium | reverse complement strand
AAAAAGCAATGACAGAATGTAGTATGTATGGAAATGTGAACTTAGAAAATATTTCTATACTACAAACTTGCACAGCTTTAAAATATTTATATTTAGAGTCAAATGAAAATATGAGAGTAGATGATGTAATTTTAGTAGAACCAATATTGCTTGGATGTACAGCTTATACAATACCATCAAAGTATCTAAAATATTTTTCAACGGTTACAAGCTATAATTATACAAATTCAGGGTTAACAGATTATTCAGAAGAAATATTAGCTTTAAAAGATAGGACAAATGTAACCTATTTAAGACTATATGGAAATACAGAGCTTGGAAAAAGTAGAATAGGAAAATTAATAAAAGAAGGAAATTTAAAATATAGCGAACTAGATAAAATAGTAGAAAACTTAAGTTTAACAGATAGAGAAAATAACATAATACAAGCATATAAAAGCCGTTCAGAAAGTCAAATAAAAAATATGACAGATACGGAAATAGCAAGTATTGAAAGCTCTGAAAATGATATATATCTAAGATATGTTTTATCTACAATGACTGGTTTAACGCAACTATCAGTAGGACAAATAAATAGTTTAACTTCAATAGATTTTGTAAACAAAGCTACAAAATTAAAACAACTAGATTTAAGATATGTTAACGATAGTTTAACAGATTTATCAATATTAGAAACAAATGCAATGAATTTAAAGGCACTAGCAATATCAAATCCATTAATAAATATGAAAGAAATTCAAAATACAATTAGTAGATTGGATAATTCATCAGGAATAGCAAATAATATTATTATTAATTCTAGTTCTGAAGGTCGGACCATCAGGAATTTTAATGTATGGAACAGGATTTTCTGATAGTTTTAAAGAGTGTACAGAAATAACAAATTTTTATAGTAGTGGGCAAAGTTCAGGAAATACTTCTCAATTTATAGATTTATCTTCTTGCACAAGTTTAACAAATTTTTCTGCCATATATACTGGATGCGAATATAAATTACCATCAAGTGTTATTAGTGTAGAGTTAAATGCTAATGATAAAGTAGATTTTACAAATTGTATTAATTTAAAGAATGTTGTTATAAACCAAGAAAGAGAGAGTTATTTTAATTACAATATGTCAACTTTAGTAAATTCACCACTACAATCACTGTCAACGAATAGAACATCAGGTGATTTTTCAAAAATAGGAAATTTAACAGCAGCATATAATACTTTAACAAGTCTAAGTTTTCGTAATGATAATTATGGATATAATACAGCTAGAAGTAGAATTACAGGAGATTGTAGTTCATTATCTAATTTTAAAGTATTAGATACTTTAAATATATACTATAATCATTTAAGTGGTATTTTAAATGGAATATCTAATTTGACAACATTAACAACCTTAAATGCAGATACAAATGATATAGGAGATATATCAGAATTAAGTAGTTTGACAAATTTAACAAATTTAAGTTTATATGCTAATAACATATCAAACATTAATGCTATTTCTAATTTGAAAAATTTAAAAATTTTGAGTCTAACTAGTAATAGTATAACAAATTTAAGAGCTTTAGAAGGATTAATAGTAGACGGAAAAACAAATTTGAGAGAATTATATTTAAATAACAATTCACTTGAAAATTACACAACAGAAAATGTAGATGGAAATGTAATATCAGTAGATAATATTTCTATATTAAAGAATTTAAATAGTGCTGGATTAACAATGTTATATATTTCAGGAAATAATTTCCAAGATACAAGTAGCTTAAAAAGTTTAAGTTGGGCAAACTATAAAGAATAGGAATGTGAAAGTTTAGAATTAGGAATATATAAAAAAGATAAAAGATACTTATTTAATAAAATTTACTTAAAACAAAAGCGAAGGGATAAAAAGATGAGAGATAAGAAAATTTTGATAATAGGAATTATCATAGTATTATTAATTATAGGAATAATAGTATTAATTAATAATCAAAGAAATAAAAATGAGGATGTGCAAGTTCCAGAGGCAAATTATAATGAAGAAACAGGAATGTATACAGTAACAACCTCAGATGGAAGAAACATAAGTAGTACAGATAATGGTAGCTTGCAAATATATATAGATGATCCAGACTATAAAATAAATCCAACAGATGAATATAGCCAAACAGAAGATGAAATGGGAACAACAGAAAACACATCAGTATATGATGAAGAAAGTGGTCAATATATAGACATTGTAAGTGGCTCTGTTGTAGAATAAAATAATAATGTAACCTGACTTTGATGAGTGTTACCCAATCAAAGAGCATATATATAAAGATGTTTATTAAAAATGAACTTTAAGGATTGTCCCTAAAGTTCATTTTTATTTATAGAAATTTTTTTAATCTCTCAATATTATTTTCTTGCAAACGAATAAATCCATCTAAAATATTTTTAACTTCTTGAGTAGCTTGTGGATTTTGATTCAAAAGTTTAACTCCTTTAATAATTCCCATGTCATTTCCCTGAATTAAAAGCTCAGAAATTTGAGAATTACTTTTATCTTTTAAAGTATTCATTTGAATACCCATCCAGCTCATCATCTTTGTATTTAATTCGACATCATCTGGAATTTTTCCGAGCTTCTTCAAATTTTGCATCTACTTTATCTAAAGAATCACGATATCTATTATATTGAAAACTAAGTTCGTCTTGAAAGCTTTGTTCAGAAACTTTTTCAGAGACTTCTTCTATTGCACTCATTCCTATTGTAATACCTTTATGAAGTTCGTTTAAAATTGTTAAATCATCCATTTCATTAAATTCCTTTCTTATCAAATATTATTAAATTTATAAAGTATCTTTTTTTATTATGTGTAAATAAGAAAAATATATTCTGTTTTTAGAGACACTTCTTAAAAACAGTTTAAAAATATCAATAAAAAATTAATATTTTTTCTATTGAAAAAAAGATAAGAAAAATATATACTTATACATATTTAACAAAATTATAAAGTTAAATTAAATATGTTATTTGAAAATGTACTCAAAAACATTTCAAAAAACATTTAAAAACAGAAAAAATATGGAGAAAAAAATGTTTCAAGCAATACAAAATATAGATAATTTAATAATGAATAATATACCATTTTTATATGAAGATACTTTAAATACAATAATGCTCTTAACAACAAACTTAATTTCTATAGAGTTTGTATGTGTTTTATTTATAATTTTATTAATACTTGCAAAAAATAAAAAAGATATTTCATACTTAATTGTTGGTAGTGCGATTACAGTATTGATTAATAGATTAATAAAAAATATTATACAAAGACCAAGACCAGAAGGAATTAAGCTAACTATTGAAACAGGATATAGTTTTCCAAGTGCACATGCTATGCTTTCGGTTTTTATATATGGTTTTATAATATTTTTATTATTGAAAAATCAAAAAGACAAGAAAAACTCCAAAATGCTTAGTATTGCACTAGGTGTGCTTATATTGTGGATAAGCTTTACCAGAATTTACTTAGGTGTGCATTATTTGTCTGATGTAATTGTTGGAGCTTTATTTGGCGGAATATGTTTATTTATATATATAAAATTTGTTTATAATAAAGATTTATTCAAAAATATTAAAAAATTTAAAAATGCAAAAAAAGATACAAGTAAAGGGAGTAATTAATTGTAAATGGGAAAAGAAGTAAAATGGACAGAGGAACAAAAATCTGCAATTTACGAAAGTGGAGAGAATATTTTAGTTGCTGCAGCTGCTGGTAGTGGAAAAACAGCTGTGTTAGTTGAGCGTATTATTCAAAAAATATTGAAAGATAAGATTGATATAGACAAGCTATTGGTAGTAACTTTTACAAATGCTGCTGCTGCTGAAATGAGAGAAAGAGTGCTAGAAGCAATATATAAGAAACTAGATGAAAATCCATACGATGAAAATTTACAAAAACAAATACTGTTACTTGGAAAATCTAATATCTGTACAATTCATTCTTTTTGTTTAGATGTTATTAGAAATTATTTTTACGAGATTGATTTACCGGCAAATTTTAGAATTGGAGCAGAAGAGGAAATAGAGCTTTTAAGACAAGAAGTTTTAGAAGATATTTTTGAAGAATTATATGAAAGCAATGATAGCGATTTTGCAAAATTAGTAGAGATATACACTAACTATAGAGGAGATGAAGATTTAAAAGAGTTAGTGCTTAAAATATATAAATATATTCAAAGTTCACCATTTCCTGAACAATGGTTACACGAGAATATCCAAAAATTCTCAAAAAAAGATGTAGAGGAAGATTTCTCTAATACAGACTGGGGAAAAATATTACTACAAGAACTTAAAGAAGAAATTTATGATGCAATTTGTAATTTGCAGATTGTAGAAAAAAAGATATTTTGTCATAGTGAGCTTCAAAAATTCACTTTAACAATTCAAAAAGATATAGAAAAATTAAAATGCTTTTACGATTTAACGAGCAAAAATTGGGATGATACTTATGCTTTTTCTCAAGAGTTTAGATTTGACAATTGGCCACGAGATAAAGTGGATATGGATTTAAAAGATAAAGCAAAAGCTGTAAGAGACACAGTAAAGAAGAAAGTACAAGATACTATTGGAAAAATAATGCTATACAATTCAAAAGAAGCTTTTGAAGATATATATGCTATGTATGATATTTTAGTATATTTAGAGGGTGTTATATTAAAATTCGATAATGAGTTTAAAAAGCGTAAAAAAGAAAAAAATATAATAGATTTTAATGATATTGAACATTATGCATTAAAAATTTTAATAAAGAAAGATGAAAATGGAAATCCTGAGCCTACTAATATTGCTAAAATGTATCAGGAAAAATTTGAGGAAATTGCAATAGACGAGTATCAAGATAGTAACCAAGTACAAGAATATATATTATCTACTATATCAAAAGGTAATAATATTTTTATGGTAGGTGATGTAAAGCAAAGTATATACAAGTTTAGACAAGCTTGTCCGGATTTATTTTTAAATAAATATGAACAATATACGAAAGAAAAAGAGGGAAAAGGTTTAAAAATTCAATTATTTAAGAATTTTAGAAGTAGAAATAATATATTAGATTTTACTAACACTATTTTTGAAAATATAATGAGTAAAGAGCTAGGAGATTTAGACTATACACAAGAGGAATTTTTAAATTTAGGAGCAGCTTTTGAGAAAAAGGAAAATTCATATTCAGAATCAGAAAAGGCTAGAACAGAGCTATTATTAATAGAAACAAAAGATAAAGAAGAAAATCAAGATATATGGTTAGAGGAATCAGGAAAAGAAAATAATGAAATAGTAGAAAATGAAGAAGAGCAAGATTCAGAAGAAGCATATAAAGTAATAGAAAAAGAAGAACTAGAAGCAAGATTAGTTGCAAAAAAGATAAAAGAAATTATAGATAGTAAAGTAAATGTTTTAGACAAAAAAGAAGGTTTTAGATTCGTAGACTACAAAGATATTGTAATTCTTTTGCGCTCAACTTCAAATTTAGCTCCAATATATGAAAAAGAGCTTTTAAAAAATAATATACCAGTATATAGTGATGCAAATTCTGAATACTTAGATACATATGAAATACAAACCATTATTAATACTTTAAAAATACTAGATAATCCAACAGATGATATTGCTTTGGTATCTGTTTTGCGTTCTGAAATAGGAGCTTTTACAGATAACGAACTAATAGAAATTAGATTAGAAAATAGAGAAAGTAGTTTTTATAAGAGTTTAATAGACGCTAGTATAAAGCTAAATGGAAAGCTTCAAGAAAAGATAAAGTTATTTTTGGAAAGATTAGAGGATTGGAAACTAAAAAGCAAATATCTAAATTTATCTGAATTAATATGGAATATATATACAGAGACGGGCTTTTACAATTATGTTTCTCTAATGCCAAATGGAACTTTGAGAAAAGCAAATTTAAAAAAATTATTTGAAAGTGCAAAATCTTATGAAAGTTCTAGTTTTAAAGGATTGTTTAATTTTATTAGATTTATAGATAAAATTAAAATAGGTAGTGGAGATTTATCACCTGCAAAAATGATTGGAGAAAATGAAAATGTAGTTAGAATAATGAGTATCCATAAAAGTAAAGGTCTAGAATTTCCAATAGTATTTTTATCAAGTACTGGGAAAAAAATAAATTTGCAGGATTTAAATGACAATATTCTTTTACATCAAACTATAGGATTAGGACCAGAATATATAAACTATGAAAGAAGAATTAGATATTCAACAGCAGCAAAGCAAGCAATAAAAATATTGTCTAAAAAAGAATCTATTTCTGAAGAAATGAGAATATTATATGTTGCTTTAACTCGTGCAAAAGAAAAATTAATAATAACAGGTATAGAAAAAGATATAGAAAAAGAGCTAGAGAAAAAATTAGAATTATTAGAAATATATCGTTCAAAAGAAAAAATAAATCCAATTCTATTAAAAAAATATATTACCTATAGAGATTGGATTGAATTAATCTACCAAACAGGAAAATTAAAAGAACAAGTTAATTTAAAAATAATATCTAAAGAAGAACTAACTGAAGAAAAAACAGAAGAAAAAGAGATAAAAAAATTTTCTTTTGATAGGAAAATAGATGTAGCTAGAATAGAAAAGAGTTTAAGCTTTGAATATCCATATTTTGTATCTACAAAATTACCTTTAAAAAGTACTGTTAGTAAAGTAAAAGAAATGCAAAATGAAGAAAATATATATGATTTAGAAGCTGAATTAGTTGGTAACCAATATATGTTAGATTTGCCAAGAAATATTGAAAAAAAAGATAGTTCAAATGAATTTTTTATAAAAGATAAATTAGATTTTGAAAATCAAAAACCTAAATTTTTAACAGAAACAGAAAAGGTTTCAAATAGCGAAAAAGGAACTTTAGTACATTTTATTTTACAAAAAATAGATTTTACAAAAGAATATACAATTGAAGATTTAGAGAATTTAATAAATAAATTTGTTCTTAACAATACTATTTCAAATATTCAAGCAGAAGCAATAAATAGAAAACAAATAATAGATTTTTTAAGTTCAGATTTTGCAATAGAATTAAAGAATGCAAGAAGAATATATAAAGAGAAAACTTTTTGCACTAAAATAAAAGCTAATGAAATTTTTAAAGAGTTTGATTTTTCGAAAGAAAATAAAGAAGCATATATTTTAGTTCAAGGAATTATAGATTTATTTTACAAAAATAGTTTAGGGGAATGGATATTAGTAGATTATAAAACAGATTATGTTAAACCAAATGAGGAAAATGAATTAGTTAAAAAATATAAAAAACAGTTAGAAATATATAAAAAAGCTTTAGAAGATGAACTTGAGGAAAAAATAGCACATACATATATTTATTCTATATATTTAAACAAAAAAATAGAATTAGATTAAAGTATTTCTTTTAGAAAAATTTGTTAATACTGCTATTTACAAAAAAATTCTAATATTGTATAATAAAAATGATTTATAGAGAATAAGAGGGGAATACTTATGGATAGAATGAAAACATTCTTAATATATCTAGTACTATTAGTAGGATTTTTTCTAGTATCAGTTTTGTTAGAAAATGGGCTTTTATATAATATGTATGTGTCAATAAATGGAGATACAAATGGCACTCTAATCACTTCGGATGGAAATGTTAATTCTGATTTAACTATTTCAGTAGAAGAGGCAAAAGCAAGCAATGTAAGTGGTAATTTGAAAATTAAAATTACAAACACATCAGGTCATTTTATAGAAAGATGCTATGCAAAAATAGATTTGTATAGTAGACAAGATTTATTAGCTGCTACCAAATATGTAGAGATTAATAATTTTGAAGTAAACGAAACAAGAAATTATGAGATAAAGTTTAAAGCAAAAGAAATTGCTAGATATCAAATTGCAATAATAGAAAATGCACCAGATAAGTCAAATATTATAAATATTTTAGGCTGGGAAATTGATTTAAGCAATGTATTTGGAATGGATTTAACTAGATTTGCAGATTTATTTAGTGTAGATGGTATAAAATCTGGATTATCAAATGCTTGGCAATTTACGGTGGCGCTAGTAAGCTCAATACCAGTATGGGCTTGGTGCGTAGCTGCAGGAATAGTAATTTGGTTTATGCCAAGAGGATATTTATTTGGTATATTCCCATTTTAATATTATATTAATTTATAAAAAAATAGATATATAAAAGATAAAATTTTATATATCTATTTTTAGAAAGAAGAGGTTTTATGGAAGCTGTTATTTTAAATCATCCATTAGTAACACACAAATTATCAATTTTAAGAAGTAAAACTACTGGAACAAAAGAGTTTAGAGAAATTGTAGGAGAACTATCAGAATTTCTTTGCTATGAAGCATTAAAAGATGCAGAACTAGAAGAATGTGAAATTGAAACTCCTCTTGTAAAAATGAAAACGAAAAGACTAAATGAAAATAAATATGCATTTATTCCAATTTTAAGAGCAGGTATGGGAATGATAGATGGTGTTTTAAATGTAATACCAAATGCTAAAATTGGGCATATTGGATTATATAGAGATGAAGAAACTTTAGAACCACACAAATACTATTATAAAGTACCAAGAGATATTGCAAATAGAGAGGTTATTATAGTAGATCCAATGCTTGCAACAGGTGGTTCAGCTGTAGATGCAATAAAAATGATAAAAGCAGATGGTGTAAAGAAAATAAAGTTTTTATGTATGATTGCAGCACCAGAAGGAATTGAAAGAGTACAAAAAGAATATCCAGATGTTCAAATATTTGCAGCATCTTTAGATGAAAAATTAAATGAAAAAGGATATATATTACCAGGTTTAGGTGATGCTGGAGATAGAATTTTTGGAACGATATAAATACAAATCAATAGAAAGGTTAAATGATTTATGGGAAATAAAGAAAATTTTTATAATGAGCTTGAAGAAAAAGCTATAAATATTAGAAGAAATATTGTCGAAATGGTATATATGGCATCTTCTGGGCATCCTGGTGGAGCTTTATCTATTGCAGATATATTAACTGTTTTATATTTTACTGAAATGGAGATAAGTCCTTTAAATCCTAAAGATGAAAATAGAGATAGATTTATTTTATCAAAAGGTCATGCTTCTCCTGCTTTATATGCTACTTTAGTAGAAAGAGGATTTATAAAGAAAGATGAGCTTAGAAAATTTAGAAGTATAAATAGTTTATTGCAAGGGCATCCAGATATGAAAAATATTCCAGGTGTAGATATGACTACTGGTTCTTTAGGACAAGGCTTGTCTGCAGCAAATGGAATGGCTTTGGCAGGAAAATTAGATAAAAAAGATTATAAAGTATATTGCTTATTGGGAGATGGAGAAATAGAGGAAGGTCAAGTTTGGGAAGCTGCTATGACTGCGGGACATTATAAATTAGATAATCTATGTGTAATTGTAGATAATAATAATCTACAAATAGATGGTGTAATTTCTGAAGTTATGAGTCCATATCCAATAGATAAAAAATTTAAAGATTTTGGCTTTGAAGTTATAAAAATAGATGGACACGATTTTAAATCTATTATAGATGCCTTTGAGGAGGCTAAAAGAATAAAAGGAAAACCAACTGCTATTATAGCTAAAACTGTAAAAGGTAAGGGTGTTTCTTATATGGAAAACGAAGCTGGATGGCATGGAAAAGCTCCAAAAGAAGAAGAATATATTCAAGCAATGAAGGAGCTTACAATAAAAGTAAAAGATGGAAAGGATTAATGTTATGAAACAAAATATAAAAATAGCAACTCGCCAAAGTTTTGGAGAAGCTCTAGAAAAATTAGGTAAAGAAAATGAAAAAGTTGTAGTTTTAGATGCTGATTTGTCTGGCGCAACAAAAACTGAAATATTTGCTAAAGCTTATCCAGATAGATTTTTTGATATGGGAATTGCAGAACAAGATATGATAGGTACTGCAGCAGGCTTAGCTACTTGTTCTAAAATTCCATTTGCTGCAAGCTTTGCAGCTTTTGCAACAGGAAGAGCTTATGATCAAATAAGAGCAAGTATATGTTATCCAAAATTAAATGTAAAAATTTGTGGTACACATGCGGGTATAACAGTAGGAGAAGATGGTGCAACTCATCAAATGCTAGAAGATATAAGTTTAATGCGTGGACTTCCTAACATGACTGTACTATGTCCATCAGATGATATTTCTACTAAATGGGCTGTTAAAGAGGCAAGCAAAATTCAAGGACCAGTATATATAAGACTAGCAAGAGCAGCAACACCAGTTATATATGATGAAAACCAGATTTTTTCTACTCGGAAAAGCAATTCAATTTGGAGATGGTGTAGATGCTACAGTTTTTGCAACTGGTGTAGAAGTAGCAGAGGCACTAGAGGCACAAGAAATATTAAAAGATTATGGTATAAATATTCGTGTTGTAGATATGATTTCAATAAAACCAATTGATGAAGATACTATAGTAAGATGTGCAAGAGGAACAGATAGATTAATTTCAATTGAAGACCATAGTATTATAGGTGGATTGGGTAGTGCTATTGCAGAGGTTTTAGTAGAAAAATATCCAGCTAAATTAAAGAGAATGGGAATGATGGATTGCTTTGGTCAATCTGGTAAAGCAGTAGAATTAATGAATTATTACAATTTAAATGCAGATGCTATTGTTAGGGAATTGAAAAATTAAACAAAATATAGTATAATAAAAAAGGGGTTAAAAAGCTTGAGTTTTTGACTCTTTTTTTCTATTTTTTTACAAATAATTTTAGTAAGTTTTGTAGAAGATTAAAAGAAAATAAGCTAAAAAACCAATTAATGGTATTGCATTTTTTATGGTTTACTGATATTATATTATAGAATTAAAATAGCATAGATTATACAATTTTTTATGAGGAAGGTGCTAAAATTTAAATGATTGAATTCAAAAATGTAACAAAAATATATAGTACAGGTACAGAAGCAGTACATAATGCAAGTTTTACAATTGAAAAAGGTGAATTTGCATTTTTAGTTGGAAGTTCTGGTTCTGGAAAATCAACTTTAATAAAATTAATATTAAAAGAAGAAGAGGCAAACAAGGGAAATATTATAATTAATGGAAAAGATATAACTTTTTTAAAACCTAAGAGAGTGCCTTTTTTGCGTAGAAGTATGGGAGTAGTTTTTCAAGACTTTAGATTACTTCCAGATAAAACAGTTTATGAAAATGTTGCATTTGCTATGTATATTGTAAAAGCAACACCAAGACATATTAGAAGACAAGTTCCAATGGTACTTTCGTTGGTTGGTTTAAGTAATAAAGCAAAATGCTATCCTAATGAGCTATCTGGTGGAGAACAACAGAGAGTTGCATTAGCTCGTGCCTTAGTTAATAATCCAACTATGATTATTGCAGATGAGCCTACAGGAAACTTAGACCCAGTTACAGCTTGGGATATAATGAATTTATTAAATGAAATAAATGCTAGAGGTACAACTGTTGTTATGGCAACACACGCACAAGATATAGTAGATAAAATGAAAAAAAGAGTTATACAAATAGACAAAGGTATAATCGTAAGAGATGATAAAAAGGGTGGGTATAATAGTGAGATACAATAGTTTTACATATTTATTAAGTGAAGGTTTTAAAAATTTATTTAAAAATAAAAAAGCAACGGTGTCTTCTCTAATAACAATGATATGTGCAATGTTTTTGTTTGGAGTATTTTTTGCTATTGGAGAAAATGTTAATACAATAATGAGTCAAGTTGAGCAAGCTCAAGGAATGGAGGTATTTATTGACATTGATGCAACAGATGAACAAATTAATGAACTAGGAAATCAAATAAAAAAACTAAGTGGTGTAAACTCTGCTACTTTAAAAACTAAACAAGAAGCTTTAGATTCAGTAAAAGATGAGCTTAAGGATTTTCAAACACTTTTAGAAGGATTTGAAGGAGTTTTTCCTGCTTCTTATATAGTAACATTAACAGATTTAAGTTTGAGTGAACAAGTAAAGTCTGAAATACTACAGATGGAATATGTTGATGAAATAATGAGTAGTGATCAAACTATTGATCTTTTAATAAAAATTGCAAATGGAGTTAGAATTGCTATTGCTGTTATTTTTGTATTGCTAATAATAATTGCAATAACAATTATTTCTAATACAATAAAATTAACAGTTCATGCAAGAAGAAAAGAAATTTCTATTATGAAATATGTTGGAGCTACAAATAGCTTTATAAGAGGTCCTTTTATTGTTGAAGGTATAATAATAGGAATTATAGCTGCTTTAATTACAGTTTGTATTGTCGGACTTTTATATAATGTAATTATAGAAAAAATAGAATCTTCAATGATACTTCAACAAATGCAAGTTTCATTATTACAATTCCAAGATTTATCTAGATATATATTAATTGTTTATGGAGTTTTAGGTATAGGAATTGGTATTGTTGGAAGTAGTATATCAATGAGGAAATATTTGGAGGTTTAAACTTGAAAAACATTATTAAAATTAATTTCATAATTTTAGTAATTTGTGTTTTAATTCCAGTATCTGTATTTGCGGAAGATAGTGTAGAAAACACTCAAAATACTCGGTGTGCAAAATACTTCTGTAGAGAATACAGAACTAGATGGTTTAACAATTCAAAAAAATAATTTAGAAAATCAAATTCAGGAAAAAGAATCTGAAATACAATATATACAAGAAGATATGTCTGCAACTTTGTTGGAATTAGAAAATTTATCACAGGAAATTTCTGATATGCAAACAGAAATACAAGAAATAGAATTGCAAGAAGTTGAATTAAATAAATATATACAAGAAACAGAAGCCGAGTTAGCAACTTTAAAAGAACAGTATACAAAACAAGAAAAAGCATTAAAAGCTAGACTTGTTGCTATGTATAAAGTTGGAAATGCACAGTATTTAGATGTACTTTTAAATTCTAAATCTTTATCACAGTTTTTGTCTAATTACTATTATCTTTCTATAATAGCACAGACAGATACAAATTTATTAAATGCAGTAGAGGAAAAAAGAGATAGTATTCAGAATTTAGCTAATAATTTGGAAACAAAAAAATTAGTATTAGAGGCTTCTAGAGAAACAAAAGAAAAAACACAGATTGCTTTATCTAATATGAAAATTATAAAAGATAGAAGAGTTGCAGAACTAAATGAACAAGATTTAGCTTTGCACCAAGAAATAGAAACTTATAGACAGCAAATTCAAGAAGTAGAATTAGAAATTAAAAGATTAGCTTTAGCAAGTGTTGGAGCTGAATATATTGGTGGAGTGATGGCTTGGCCAGTACCAGGATATACGAGGATATCTTCTCAATTTGGTATGAGAACGCATCCAATAACCGGTGTATATAAACTTCATACAGGAGTTGATATTGTGGCTCCTATAGGAGCAAATTTTATTGCTGCTAATGATGGTATTGTTGTAAAAGCAGAGTATAATGCTGCATATGGTAATATGGTAATAATAGATCATGGTGGCGGTATTTCTACCTTGTACGCTCATGGAAGTGAAATATTAGTAGAAGTTGGACAAACTGTGTTTAAAGGAACAGCTATTTTAAAAGTAGGTTCTACAGGTTACTCTACTGGACCACATGCACACTTTGAAGTAAGAGTAAATGGAGAATATGTTCAACCACTTGATTATATAACATCTTATGATAATCAAACCGAAACACAAACAGAAGAAATTGATTTAACAAATACAATAAATTAATAAAAGTGAAACGGAGGATAAAATGAAAAAAAGATACTTTATTAAATTTTTAAGTTTAGTAATTATTGCAATTTTTTTAACTTCTTGCATATATTATTCTTATGCAACTAGTCAGAGTGAGTTAAATGAACAAAAAGAAGATGTACAAGAACAAATTGATGCCACCAACTCTGAAATTGCAGGCGTAAAATCAAAAATGACAGATCAATTAAATCAAATAACAAGATTAAATTCACAAATCGGAGATTATGAATCTGAGATTAGCACATTAGAAGAACAACTTAATACTTTAAATTCCGAGATTGAAGAAAAAGAGAAAAGTATAGAAGAAAAAGAAAAAAATTATCAAGAAAATGAAGAACTTTTAGCTAAAAGATTAGTTGCTATGTACAAAACAGGAAAAACCTCATATTTAGATGTTTTGCTTAGTTCAAAAGATTTGTCTGATTTTATTTCTAAATATTATTTAATAGAAAAACTAACAGAACATGATACAGAATTATTACAGCAAATATCAAATGAAAAAGCTGCTATAGAAAATGAAAAAGTCGCTTTAGAAACTTCTAAAAATGAGATTGCTAGTGCAAAAGAAACTTTGCAAACAAAAATGGATGCACTAGATGTTACAAAAACTGAGAAACAAAAAATAGTAAATAACTTAAGTGCAGAGGAAAAGGAATTAGAGCAACAATTAGAAGAATTTGAAAAACATAAAAAGCAAATAGAAAGTGAAATTGCTGCTTTAGCTGCAAAAAATAGACAAAATAATAAAAACAATAATACAGGAAGTATTAATCCTAGTACATCAGGCTTTATATGTCCAATAGCAGGAAAAACAAAAAATAATATTACAACTGGATATTATGGATATAGTGGCCATACAGGAGTTGATTTTGCAGTAGCTGCAGGAACACCTATATTAGCTGCTAAATCAGGAACTGTATATAAATCTGAGGCTAAAAAAGTAAATGGTGTTTATGTAAGTTATGGTGAACATATAATAATAGATCATCATGATGGTACAATTACTTTATATGCACATGGAATGCCTGGTTCTAGATTAGTTCAAGAAGGTGATACTGTATCACAAGGACAGCAAATAATGAGTGTAGGAACAACAGGAAATTCTACTGGATATCATTTACATTTTGAAATATGGGTTAATGGTTCTAGAGTAAATCCAACCCCATATTTGCCTTAATGTATATAAAGTTGTAAATTTTACATAAAATAAATAGGAGAGGAGAGGTTAGCCTTTAAGACTAACAAAGATTTTGATGGACTCATATGAAAAAAAACAATTGAGATATAAATTTATATTTGCTATTATTACAAGCTTTTGTATTGCTGTTGTTATTTCTTCAAGTATTACTTTTTACTATGTTACAAAAAAATATTCAGACTCTGGATTAAAGGTAAGTAAAGAAGAATTAACAGGAGAATCAAGTGATACAATTAAAGCAATTACTGCTTCTTTAGAAACTTTTAAATCTGTAATTGACCAATATTATATTGGAGAGATAGATGATGAAAAAGTTTTAAATGAAACAATAAAAGGATATGTAAATGGACTTGGAGATAAGTATTCTGAATATTATACTAAAGAGGAATGGGCTGAATTTGAAGAATCTGCTTTAGGAAATTATTACGGAATAGGTATTTATATGAGCCAAAATGAAGACAATAATATTGTTATCGCTTCAGTAATTAAAGGAAGTCCTGCAGAGGAAGTTGGTCTGCAAGCTGAAGATATAATAGTTTCTATAGACGATCAAGATTTTTTAGGAAAAAAACCAGAAGAAGCTTCAACTTTAATAAAAGGTAGTGAAAATGAAAAAGTAAAATTAACAATAGCAAGAGGAAATGAATATAAAGATTTTGAAGTAGTAAGAAGAGAAGTAAAAATTTATCATGTAGAAACTGAAATGTTAGATAATAATATAGGTTATATTTCTTTATTAACATTTGACACAGGTTGTGCTGATGAATTAAAGCAAGCTTTAACAGATTTGAAGGCACAAGGTGCTAATAAATTTATATTAGATTTAAGATATAATACAGGTGGATTAGTAGATGAAGCTTTAACTATAGCAAATTACTTTTTAGCAAAAGATACAACTTTATTATATACAGTAGATTCAGATGATAATAAAGTAGAAACTAAAGCTGAAGAAGAACCTATAGATACAGAATCAGATATAGTTGTCTTAGTAAACTATTATTCTGCTAGTGCATCAGAGATTTTAACAGGAGCATTAAAGGATAATGGAAGAGCTACAGTAGTAGGAGAAAAAACTTATGGAAAAGGTGTAATACAAAATGTATTCCAATTAACAGATGGAAGTGTACTAAAACTTACTTTTGCTGAGTATTTCACTCCAAATGAATCAAAAATAAATGAAGTAGGAATAGAACCAGATTATGTAGTTGAGTTACCTACAGAGGATACTGAAAACCCAACTGATACTCAATTAGAAAAAGCAAAAGAGTTATTACAATAAAATTTATAGAAAAATAAAAATGAAAATCTAAAAAAATTAGGTTTCCATTTTTTTATAAAAATTACTTAAAACAATATACTTAAGGTTTTTCTTAAACTAATGAAATTCTATCATTCTGTTAGATTAAAGTCAATAGCAGAATTTATAAAAATTTTAATTAAATATTTATAATTTTTCGGATAAGAAGCATAAAAGTGTTGAAAATACAATACTTTTATGCTTTTCTTGTTTCTTTAATTATATTGTTTAAGGAAAATAAAGGTAGCTTTTCATCTAAAAAACAAGACTTCCTTAAAAAACTGCAATTTTGTAGTTTATGATGTTTTGTTTTATGGATTTTAGGCGAGAAACTTGAAAGTTTTCTCGCTAATAATAAAATTAGGGAATTCAAAAGAAAAGGGAGGAAAATATGAAAGCTAATAAAAGAGTTACTTTGAAAACGAAAGTAATACGAAATTTTGGAAGAAAAAATATAAATTCAGAAAAAGGAATAACTTTAATAGCTTTAGTAATATCAATAATAGTAATGTTAATTCTGGCAGGAGTAAGTTTAAATGCAGTAATAGGAGATAATGGGATAATTACACAGGCACAAAATGCAACATATATGCAGAGTGTTGCTGTTTTAGAAGAGTATTTAAATAACTATTATGTAGAACACTACGAAGAAATGAAAGATGAAGAAAGTAAAGTCCAAAAACTAACTACTATGGAGCCAAGTTGGTTTTATATACCAGCCAATGAAGGTATAGGAGGATTGAGATATATAGTAGATGCAGAAGGACATGCATTATATTTAATAAAGAAAAGTGGACTTCCAGAAGATATAAAAA
>CALXZR010000092.1 GCA_944393295.1 uncultured Clostridia bacterium | reverse complement strand
TAATAAATATTGCAAACTCTAATTTTGAAATTTGGAGAAAGCAAAATCCAGATAAATCAATAGATGAGTTTACTTTAGAATTAAATAAAATGGGAGTAAGTGGAGCTTTATTTGATATGGTAAAATTACTTGATGTTTCTAAAACTGTTATTTCAAAGTATACAGCAGAAGAAGTATATACTGCAGCTTTAGAATGGGCAAAAGAATATGATTCAGAACTTGCAGAAATGCTTTCTGATAAAGAATATTCTTTAAAAGTTTTAGGAATAGAAAGAGGAAATGTAAAACCAAGAAAAGACATAGCAAAATGGTCAGATATTAAAAATATAATTTACTATATGTATGATAACAAATTTGATAAAAATGGAGAATTTGAATATCAAAAAATAATAGATAAAGATGAGATTGAAAAAATTGTAAAGTCATATTTTGAAAATCATTATGATGAAAATGATGATAAACAAACATGGTTTAATAAAATAAAAGACTTAGCTGAAGAAATGGGATATGCAAGAGAAGTTAAAGAATATAAGGCAAATCCAGAGGCTTTTAAAGGTCATGTTGGAGATATAAGCACAGTTCTTAGAGTAAAATTGACAGGTAGATGTAATACACCAGATTTATATGAAATTATGCAAGTAATAGGAAAAGAGAGATTATTAAAGAGAATTTAATAAAATTAATAGAAAAGCATAAAAAAAGAGTGAATTTTAGTTAAAATTTACTCTTTTTTAGTAAATTTCTTGAGAAAACTGTTTTTTTATGGTATAATTAATATGTAGATTTTTTGAAATACTGTAGCAAAGCATGAGGAGGTAAGCATTATGAAAGAATTATTTAAAAAGAAAGCAAAGGTTTACAAAAAGAAATATACGGACCGGGAAGCTTTCGAGCAACAGTATGACTTTCGCTTGAAGGTCGTTGACTACTGCGGTGCTGTAAAAACAGTAGCTCACGAGCAAGAGATGGAAGACGACAAGGAACTTATAGACAAATTATTTTCTTTTTTCAGAGACTGGAGGTTAGGTACTTTGGTGTATGAGCTGTTTGATGAAAAGAAATATAATGTTTCAGTAAGCATCCAGAGTCAAGAAAGTTCCCAAACAGCTAGAGTAGAAATTACTAAGCGACGGAGACTAGCTGAACTGATAGAGCGAATTGAAAAAGACCATATAGAAGGTTAAAGAGCTCTATTATTCAGATCGCTATTTATTTAGTTGCTTGTCGAAAGATGAGTAGCTTCCTAAAAATAGCGATAGAAATTATAAAGTGGAAGGTTTTTATGGAATATAATGTTGGAGATAGAGTAAAAACAAAAAAATCACATCCATGTGGTTGCAATATCTGGGAAATAACTAGAATTGGCGTAGATTTTAAATTAAAATGCACTAAATGTGGACATGTTGTGGTAATGTCAAGAGAAAAAGCACTAAAAGCTATTTCAAAGAAAATATAAGTTTATACAAAATATATAGAAAATGTTTACAAATTATAAATTTGTGGTATAATACTAAATATAAATATAAAACGTTTGATTAAGAATTAAGTAGTAAAGAAACTTTTTGTAGAGAGTCTGTGGTTGGTGAAAACAGAAAAAAGGCTTTATGAAATCTACTCTTAAGATGTTTCTAGGAAACTAGACCGAGTTGTTGCAGGTTATAGCAATAAAAGAAGATATAAAAAAGGTGGTACCGCGATATATTCGCCCTTATGCAATTAGCATAAGGGCTTTTTTGTATATAAAAAATTATTATAAATAAATATAAGGAGGAAAATATTATGGAAAGTGTAAAAATAGGTAAAGTTTATAGACACTTTAAAGGAAATTATTATTTTGTGGAAAATGTGGCATTAGATTCGGAAACTCAAGAAAGAATGGTGGTGTACAAACCATTATATGACAGAGAAGATTCAATGATTTGGGTAAGAAAAGAGAAGATGTTTTTAGAAGAAATTCCAGAAAGACCAGATAATATAACAGGTCAAAAACATAGATTTGAGTTTTGCGAAGAATTATCAAAAAATTATATTAAGTAGTAGAAGATTAAATCAATTATAGGAGGAATAAATATGATAGACATTAAAATTTTAAGGGAAAATCCAGAATTGGTAAAAGAAAATATAAGAAAAAAATTTCAAGATCATAAATTAGTTTTAGTAGATGAAGTTTTAAAATTAGATAAAGAATCTAGAGAGCTAACTTTAATGTGTGATGAACTTAGAATGAATAGAAATACTTTAAGTAAGCAAATAGGTGCGTTAATAGGAAAGGGAGAAAAAGAAGAAGCTGAAAAAATAAAACTTGAGGTTCAAGAAATAAATGAAAAATTAGAAAAAAATGAAGAAAGAGAAACAGAGCTAAAAGAAGAAATAAAAGAGAGAATGATGAAAATTCCAAATATTATGGATGCATCTGTTCCAATTGGAAAAGACGATAGTGAAAATGTAGAAAATAA
Organism: uncultured Clostridia bacterium; assembly: GCA_944393295.1. The sequence goes on along the minus strand of CALXZR010000092.1, from coordinate 37,997 downwards.
AAAGTTTGGAGAACCATTTGTACCAAGCTATGAAATACCTCACCATGCAGATATTATAGCTAAACTAAATGGCTTAGATAAAGAAAGTGCTGGTAGAACAAGTGGTAATGGTTTTTATTATCTAATGGGAGATGTTGCAAGGTTACATTCTGCAATGCTTAGCTATGCTAGAGATTTTATGATAGATAAAGGCTTTACTTATTGCATACCCCCTTTTATGATTCGTAGTGATGTAGTTCAAGGTGTTATGAGTTTTGAAGAAATGGATGCAATGATGTATAAAATAGAAGGAGAAGATTTATATTTAATAGGAACTTCTGAACATTCTATGATTGGAAAATTTAAAGGTCAAATTATTGGAGAAAAAGAATTACCTTTATGTTTAACATCATATTCACCATGCTTTAGAAAAGAAGTTGGTTCTCATGGCATAGAGGAAAGAGGCTTGTATAGAGTTCATCAATTTGAAAAGGAAGAGATGATTGTAATTTGCAAGCCAGAAGAGGCAATGGATTGGTACAATAAAATGTGGAGTTACACAGTAGAATTTTTTAGAAGTTTAGATGTTCCAGTAAGAACTCTAGAATGTTGTAGTGGAGATTTAGCAGATTTAAAAGTGAAATCTTGTGATGTAGAAGCATGGAGTCCTCGTCAAAAGAAATACTTTGAAGTTGGAAGTTGTTCAACTTTAGGAGATGCACAAGCTAGAAGATTAAGTATTCGTGCAAAAGGAGAAAAAGGAAATTATTTAGTAGCAACTTTAAACAATACTGTTTTAGCAACTCCAAGAGGATTAATTGCTGTTATTGAAAATAATTATAATGAAGATGGAAGTATAAGAGTTCCAAAAGCTTTGCAAGCATATATGGGTGGAACAGAAGTTATAAAAGCTAAATAGCATAAATATTTAAAAGAATAGCAAATTATATTTGCTATTCTTTTTGTATAAATTGAATGAAAGCCTGTAAAATCGTTGTTTTTTAGAGTATAGTATGATATACTATTACCGTAAGTTTTTATGTAACTCACCACTAACAATTGTTTTTTGAGTAAATAGAAAGGTTGGTGATAAACCAATGAACAGTAACCAATATAAGCGGTGTGTTACCGTAGTTGTCGGTCTCCAATGGGGAGATGAAGGAAAAGGCAAATACACACACATACTTGCTAAAGATGCAGAGTTGGTGTTACGTACTACTGGTGGAAATAATGCAGGGCATACCATTGTTGTAGATGGGGAAAAATATGCAGTACATTTGCTTCCATCTTCTATAGTAAGACCAGAGGTACTCAGCATTGTATGTGCAGGTGTAGTAGTCGATCCGGAAGTCTTTCATGAAGAGGTCGAAACAATGCGTTCAAGAGGAATTTCTATTAGTAGAAAAAACCTCTTGGTAAGTAATCGTGCTCATGTTATTTTTCCGTATACAAAGGATATGGACTTGTATTACGAATATATCAAAGTTAACAAGGTCGGAACCACCAAGCGGGGAATTGGACCGTGCTATGCTGACAAAATGAATAGAGTTGGCATAAGAGTTGGAGACTTGTTTTTACCACGCAAAGAGCTGGAAGTCAAACTTCGTGAGGCTGTAAAAATACCAAATATTTTATTTGGATTGTATAGGCTAAAAAGAATTTTGACTACACCAATAAGGCTTTGGAAAAAGCTTCGCAAGATGGAAGTCGAAGAGGATTTAGGCTTTAGGAGGTATAGTGTTGATGATTTAATGCAACTCTGTGAAAAGTATAAATCCTATTTAAGTGAGTTTCGTGAAGATGTGCAAGAGATTATTGGAGATGCACTAAGTAAAGGTAAAGAAACCAATATTGAGGGTGCTCAGGCAGCTTCTCTTGACATCGATCACGGGGACTATCCATATTGCACAAGCTCAAGTCCAAATGCTTCTGGGTCGCTTTCTGGAGCTGGTATAGGTCCAATGTTCGTAAAAAGAGTAATCGGCGTAATAAAGGCATATTGCTCTCGTGTTGGGGCTGGACCGTTTATAACGAAGCAGGAAGGTTTTGTGGGTGATTGTATTCGTGAAAATGGTCACGAATATGGCACCACCACAGGAAGACCTAGAGACTGTGGATGGTTAGATTTGGTACACTTAAAGGAAGCTGTTATGCTTTCTAGTGTAACTGAACTTGCCATAAACCATATCGATACCATAGGTAGAGTAGGTTTAGAAAACCATAATGAAATCTTGGTGTGTTTTAAATACTATTACAAGAGCAAGGAAATTGACTATGTTCCCTTGGATATTGAAGAATGTATGCCAAAATACGAGAGATTCGAAGGTTGGAGCTGGACTGAAAAGCCGAAGTCATACGAGGAGCTTCCTGAAAACGCCAAGAAGTATATTGAGTATATCGAGAGCTATCTTGGTGTGCCGATTACCTATATCGGTATAGGACCTGGCGATAAGGATTATTTAACAAAACCTATTACAAATAGGTAGTAGCAAACTGTATGGGGTTACGAAAAACTTACAAGGCAGAGCTCTCAGCAATGAGGGCTCTTGCTCTTTTATTTAATAATTTTATGAACTTATTATTAAATAAAAAATCGTGGCTTTGTAGAGGAAAAGTTGATAAATAAAGGAAAACATAGTATAATGATAAAGTAAAATAAGAAAATAGATTGAGAGGAATATATATGCAAGTAAAAAATCCAAAATTTGAAGTTTCGGCAGTTGGACCAAAACAATATCCAAAAGGAAATTTACCAGAAATAGTGTTAGTAGGAAAGTCAAATGTTGGTAAATCTTCTTTTATAAACACAATGCTAAATAGAAAAAATTTAGCAAGAACTAGTAATACTCCAGGAAAAACTAGACAAATAAACTTTTACAATATTGATGATATTTTTTATTTTGTAGATTTACCAGGTTATGGATATAGTAAAATGTCAAAGGAAGAAAAAGTTATTTCTGGAAAATATATAGAAGAATATTTAGAAAAAAGAAATAACATTAATTTAATTATTTTAGTTTTAGATATTAGACATAAGCCAACAGCTGATGATTTTTTAATGTATGAATATATTTTAAAAACAAATTTACCTTTTATAGTCGTAACAAATAAGGCAGATAAAATAGCTATTACAAAGGTAGATGATGCAACAGAAGAAATAAAAAAGCTTTTAGGAATATCTTATACACCAATAATGCCATTTTCAGCAGAAAGAAAAATATATACAGATAGAGTATGGGAAGAAATTGAAAAACATTTAAATAATTAAAAATTACTTAATATAGGATAGTTTTTAGTATATAAATTTTAATTATACATATAATAGTTTTGGGTGATTAAGTTGCAAGAAAGATTTGTAAGAGAGACTAAGATTTCAGAACTACAGGAAAATGAAAAGATGCTAGAATTATTAAAAGGAATAAATGAGTCTAAAAATACTCTAAGAAATATGTATCACAATATGCAATTTGCTGAAAGTGATTTAATAGATTATTATACTTATCAAATAAAAGCAGAAGAAGCAAAATATAATTATTTAATTAAGCAGGTAAAAAAAGCTGAATTAAAAAAGAAATAAAGCAGTATGGCTTTATTTTTTTGTCTAAAAATTAGAGGAAGATAAAAACAAAACGACCCAGCCAGCGTAAAGCTAGCTAGGTCATTTTGCGTTCCCAAGTAGGAACTTGTAGATTGATGTGAATTATTTAATTTTTCTTACGGTTGTAAAAAGCTTTTGCAAAGCTTTGGGAATTTATTCTCCTATTGTAAAACTTCTTGGGATTATAAATTCCATCCAAGTCGTTTTCAACAGAATATCCAAAGAATGCACGTATTTTGCTTGTAGCAATTTCCAGTAAAGTAAGACGGAAATACTTTTTATACTGTGCCACTTTACCTTTGTGCGACTTTGCAATTATATTGTTTGCATAGTAATCCATATTCTCAGTTCGGAACTGGATTTCTATTTTGGCACCGGGCATATCTTCAGAAGAGGACGGAATTACGAGTACAAAGTGAAGACTCTGGTACAAATTGGACTTTGGATCAAAATAGAATTTCATAAAATCTACAAAATTCTCTAATATCTTTCTATCCTCATCTGTTGGCAGTTCCACCTTATACTTTAAAAGTTTAGGCCAGTCTTTTATTTTGGATAAATCGAACTCATCTGGAGAATCTGTCCGCCGAATCTCTTTTAGCTGGAATGGTATCTCAAGGACTCTGAAAATTCTTTCTTGAGTAGACATATTGAAATTCTCTTTTATGAATTCAATAAAATCTGCTCGATCTTTTCTGCTGTAACAGCACAAAACATTAAAAATTTTCTGTGCAAGAATGCAGGCAAGAAAAATTCCATTTTCAGGGTTTGATATTACATATCTAATGCCAAATAAATCGTCTATGATAGGCGGCACCAGATTATCAGCTTTTTCCAGCATTTTAAGCATCTCACTGATAAGAGCCTTACAGCGACTGAATACAATGGCGTCAATTCCTTCACCAGCATCTTTTCCTTCGAGCCATTCTGAATGCTTTTCATTTGTCCAGATTATGATATGGACTGTTACATACATAATGTCTGTGCATAATTCTATATAGTCCATAGTCTGCTCTCGTGAACTAATACTGGAGCGAAGACCGCTTAAGAAAAAGTCCATTCGTGGAATGTCTTCTTCTGGAGTCTTGGCTTGAGACAGTAGCTCTAAGAAGCACCGTTCTAATTCTAGATTGTCTCTACAAGGAACTTGAGTGGCTTTTACAAAAGCCTCCCGGATTTTTTCAAGCGTTTCTTTTTTCATGTTACAATTACCTCCTATTGCTATTTTTTAATTGCTTGAATAATCACATCTAATAAAGTGTAAAACCTACAAACTTATTATACCATAAAATAGCTTAAAAGTAAAATTTTATGTAAATTAAAAGCCCAATGCTTAAATTATAAGCTATTGGACTCTTGAATTTATTCAACTGTTACAGATTTTGCTAAGTTTCTAGGTTTATCGACATCTAACCCTTTTTCTTTAGAAATATAATATGCAAAAAGCTGAAGTGGTATAATTGAAAGAATAGGAGAGATGTAAGATGAAGTTTTTGGAACTCTAATTACTTCATCAAAAGTATGCCCTTCTAAATCTTGGTTTGTAATAATAAAGGTTTTAGCTCCTCTAGTAATAACTTCTTGAATATTGCTAATAGATTTTCCTACTAAGTTAGGTGTAGTAATAACAGATACAACTGTAACACCATCTTCTATAAGTGCAATAGGACCATGCTTTAATTCTCCAGAGGCATAGGCTTCAGAGTGAATATAAGAGATTTCTTTTAGTTTTAAAGAACCCTCTAAAGAGGCAGCATAATCTACACCTCTACCTAAGAAAAATATATCCTTTTCTTTGTAAACCTTTTGAGCAAAAGCTTTTACTCGATTTGCACATTTTAAACTATCAGTTATTTTTTCTGGTAAAAGATATAGCTCTTTTTTCAAATCTTCTACTTGAATTAAATTTCTCTCTAAAGTCTCTGCAAAATAAATAGTAAGAACAGAAAGTAAAGCTATTTGAGAAGTATATGCTTTAGTAGAAGCAACAGCTATTTCTGGTCCAGCATGAGTATATATAGTATAATCAGCCTCTCTTGTTATAGAGCTTCCTCCAACATTTGAAATTGCTATAGTTTTTGCACCTTTTGTTTTTGATAATTTTAAAGCTGCAATAGTATCTGCAGTTTCTCCAGATTGACTAACAAAAACACATAAAGTTTTTTCATTTATAATGGGATTTCTATATCTAAATTCAGAAGCAATATCAACTTCAACTGGAATTTCACAAATGTTTTCAATCATATTTTTTGCAACTAAGCAAGCATGCATAGCAGTTCCACAAGCTACTAAATAAATCTTTTGCAAACTTTCTAAATAATCTTTTGAAAAGTCTAATTCTTCAAGTTGACATTTTAAATTTTCTGGAAGATGAGACCATATAGTCTCTTGTATAGCACGAGGCTGTTCATGTATTTCTTTTAACATAAAGTCTTCATAGCCATCCTTTTCGGCAGCTAAAGGATTCCAACTGATATTTATTGGTTTCTTTTCTAATTTATTAAGCTCATTATCGAAAAATTCTATATTTTCTCTAGAAAGTAAAGCAAATTCATTATCATTTAATAAATAAAAATCTTTTGTATAAGAAAGAATAGCAGGTATATCTGAGCTAATATAATTTTCATCAGTTCCTTTTCCAATAACTAATGGACTATCTTTTCTAACAACAATCATTTCATCTTTAAAATAATCTGAAATAACTTCAATTGCATAGCTTCCTTTAAGCATATAACAAGCATTTTTAACAGCCCTTAAGAATTTTAAATTATCGTCTTTTTTATCTTGCATAAAATTGTAATGAATTAAATTTGGTATAATTTCTGTATCTGTATCAGATAAAAAAGTATAATTATGTTTTTGAAGAAAAGCTTTTAAATCAGCATAATTTTCAATAATTCCATTGTGAACAACAGCAAAATGTTTGCTATTATCCAAATGAGGATGTGAATTAATACTTGAAGGTTTTCCATGTGTAGCCCATCTTGTGTGAGCTATACCAATAGTTCCTTCTAAATTTTCAATTCCATCTGTTTTTTCAAGATCTGCAACACGACCTTTATTTTTAATATTTTTAATAGCATCCTTTTCAATAGTTGCTATTCCAGCAGAGTCATAGCCTCTATATTCTAGTTTGTAAAGACCATTAATTAAAATAGGCTCTGCTTTTTTGTTACCTATGTAACCAACAATTCCGCACATAATATAAAATCTCCTTTTAAATTTATTATGTGTAAGAATTACTTGTATATACTCTGTTATAGCTTCGCAGCTACTTTTTATATATACATTTGGTAGTAATATACCACTAGAGCATCCGCCGAATCTTTCGATAACTCTAGACCTCGTCAACATATAAAAATATGTCCTGGCGCTTTTTAAAATTTATATCTTACACATTTACTATATAATATGTGTAAATGCTCAAAGTGTCAAATGAATTTTTTGTGAATTTTGTTTTGCTGCGAACTAAGCCTTTTCCATTGACACATAAAATTTAAATGTATTATAATAAACATAAGTTTTATGGTATGAAAGGAAAATATATGGAAAATTTAGAAGAAAAATTAAAAGTAATGTTTACAGAGGAGCAAATTCAAAAAAGAATAAAAGAAGTTGCTAAAAAAATTGATGACGATTATAAAGGAAAAACAGTAATTATAATATCTGTTTTAAAAGGGGCAATCTTTTTTACAGTAGACCTAGTAAAAAAAATGAAAACACCAATTATGTTAGAAGTAATGCAGGTTTCAAGCTATCAAGGAACACAAAGTACAGGAAATATTATTGTAAAAAAGGGTTTAGATACAGATATAGAAGGAAAAGATGTTTTAATTGTTGAAGATATAATAGATACAGGATATACTTTAAAATACTTAAAAGAATACCTACAAAGTAAAAATCCAAGTAGCTTAAAAATAGCAGTATTAGCAGATAAAAAAGAAAGAAGAAAAGCAGATGTTAAGGTAGATTATACCTGCTTTGAAATAGAAAATAAATATGTTGTAGGCTATGGCTTTGATGTAGATGAAATAGGAAGAAACATACCATATATTGGATATTTAGAAGAGGAATAGAGAATGTTTAATATTGAAGAAGAACTAAAAAAATTGCCAGTAAAACCTGGCGTATATATAATGCGAGATATAAATGACAATGTTATATATGTTGGAAAAGCTGTAGTACTAAGAAATAGGGTTCGTCAATATTTTAGAAAAAACAATAAAACAGCTAGAATAGAAAAAATGGTTTCACTAATTGACCATTTTGAATATATAGTTGTAGGCAGCGAAGATGAAGCTCTTATTTTAGAATGTAATCTAATAAAAAAATATAGACCAAGGTTTAATGTACTACTAAAAGATGATAAAACTTATCCATATATTAGAATTGATGTAAAATCAGATTATCCAACAGTAACTATGACAAGAAGAATTGTAAATGATGGTGCAAAATATTTTGGACCATATCCAAATGTTGGAAGTGCAAAAGAAACAATTAATTTTATAAAGGAAAAATTTCAAATAAGACAATGCAAAAATTATAGAAACAAAGATAGAGCTTGTCTAAATTACCATATAAAGAAATGTTTAGCTCCTTGTATGGGATATGTAACAGTAGAAGATTACAAAAAGCAAATAGATCAAATAATAATGCTATTAGAAGGAAAAATTGATAGTATAAAAAAAGAATTGCAAAAAGATATGCTATTCTTTTCCGAAAATATGGAATATGAAAAAGCAGCAGAGGTAAGAGATAGAATTTTAGCTATAGAAAGAGTAGTAGAGAAGCAAAAAGTTTCTAATATCTCAGAAAATAATATAGATGTAATTGGACTTTATAAAAACGAAGTATCTTGTGTAGTTGAAATATTTTTTGTTAGAGGCAGTAAAATGATTGGTAGAGAGCATTATTTCTTTGATGAATTAAAAGATATGGAGCCAGAAGAGATAATTTCAGGTTTTATAAAACAATATTATATAGATAAAAAAGATTTACCAAATAAAATAATGCTAAGATATGACTTAGAAGAAAAATCCTCATTGGAAAACTGGTTAGCTACGCAAGCAGGAAGAAAAGTAGAGCTAAAGAGTCCACAAAAGGGCGAGAAATTACGTTTCGTTGAAATGGCAGAAATGAATAGTAAAATTACTCTAGAAAATAAAATGAAAGATAAAACAGAAATTCTAACTGAGCTAAGAGATATACTAGACTTAGACCAGATGCCAACTAAAATTGAGAGTTTTGATATTTCAAATATTTCTGGTTCTTTTATTGTAGCGGGTATGTGTGTAGCTATAAATGGTGAAATAAAAAGGAATATGTCTAGAAGGTTTAAAATAAAAACTGTTTTTGACCAGGACGATCCAAGATGTATGCAAGAAGTGGTTTCTCGAAGAATAAAACATTCTTTAGAAAACCCAAAAGGAGGTTTTGGAACTCTTCCAGATCTAATATTAGCTGATGGTGGAATTACACAAATTAGGGCTATAAAAAATGCTTTAGAGGAAAATAATGTTGAAATACCAGTATATGGTATGGTAAAGGATAATCATCACTCAACTAGAGCTTTAGTAAATGAAGAAAAGGACGAATTTAATATTTCAGAAAACCTATTTAATTTTATAACTAATCTTCAAAATGAAGTTCACAACACTGCTATAGAATATCACAGAAAAGTTAGAGATAAAGAAATGACTAAATCAAAATTAGATTATATAGAAGGTATTGGAGAAAAGAAGAGAACTGCATTACTTAAAAAATTTGGAAGTGTAGCTAAAATAAAAGAGGCAAGTATTGAAGAAATTTGTAAAGTAAAAGGAATAAATAAAGAATTAGCAAACAAGATAAAAGAAGAACTTAAATAAAAATTATATTAAATAAAATACAATATTAATTAAAAATCGATAAATTAGTATAAAAATTTTTAGCAAAAAAGTATTTTTGTTATCTTAATTAAAAGAATGTGAAAAAAATGTAAAAATAAAATTAGAATATAAATAATTTCTTTGAATATAAAATAGTATAAAATGGAAAATTTATGCAAATTCTATAAATAAGGAGTTTTATATGAGAAGAAATGTATTTTTAAAATTTTTATGTTTAATTACTTTAATAAGTTTTGCTTTTTTTAGTATTTTGTTATATAATTTTATACAGATATTATATATGTTATAGATAAAAGGAGATTGTTTTGGAAGTAGTTGTTGGAAAATTCACAGGAATGTGTGAAGGAGTAAAACTTGCTGTTCAAAAGGCAAAAGAAATTGTAAGTAAAAATGACAAAGTCTATTGTTTAGGTGAATTGGTACACAATAGACAAGTAGTAGAGGAATTAGAAAAAAATGGAATGATTACAGTAGAAGATATAAAAGAAATTCCAAACTATTCAAAAGTAATTTTTAGAGCTCATGGAGAGCCAAAGGAAATTTACGAAAGAGCTTATAGAAAAGGTCTAGAGGTTTATGACCTAACTTGTGCAAATGTACATGTTATACATAATAAAGTGGAAAAAGAGAAGAAAAAGAGTTTTATAATTATAGTTGGGAATGCAAATCATCCTGAAGTTATTGGTATAAAAGGATTTGCTGGTGAAAATTGCTATGTTATAGATGATGCAGATGAAATTTTAGATGCTTATATGGAATATGAAAAAACAAGAATGGGGTATGTATATGTTGTGTCTCAAACAACTTTTTCTTCTAAAAAATTTGATAAATTAACAGATGAATTAAGAGAAGTGTTTAAAAAAACTATAGTAATGGTTGATAAAACTATTTGCAGTGCAACTGGCAAAAGGCAAGATGAAACGAAAGAAATTGCATCTAGAGTAAACAGTATGGTTATAATAGGTGGAAAAAATAGCTCAAATACTCAAAAATTAGTGGAAATCGCAAAAGAAAATTGCTCAAAAGTATATTTTGTGCAAACTAGAAAAGACTTGAAAAAGATGGATTTTATTAAGGACGAAAGAGTTGGAATAATGGCAGGAGCTTCAACACCACCAGAAGTAGTAGAAGATATAATTGATTTTTTTGAAAAGATAAATGGATAATAAAAACCTCTAAAGTAGATAAAATCTATTATAGAGGCTTTTTTTACACTTTAATAAAGTTGACATAATTATAAAGAAATGCTATAATAATTTTTGTAACTAGAACTCAATGTAGACTTCTTAGAAAGGAAAGGTAACCAGATGAATGAGGAGCGGAAAAACACAGACATTACAGAAATCACTTTAGATGAAGCTTTAAAAAAGCAGAAGGAGGTTGAAGAAGAGCTACGCCAAATGGGGTTTGACAGTACAAGGATAGAGCTATTTCTTAAATCCAATATGGCTCAAAACATAATAAAAGAGTCATATGCGCAGCTGGGAGGAAATGTATTAAAAATAACAGAAGAAGCACCGGCAAGATTTAAGCGGAAAATAAAGGAAATAGCTGCTGACTACACAGAGTTTGAAGATGAATTCCAGAATGATATACGCTATAACTTCAAAAACCTCATCTTTTCGCAATTACTCTATATAAAAGAGGTTACAAGGTTAGGAGAAATTCCGCCTGAAATCTGTGAAGAAGAGTTCAAAAAAATACTCATTTCACAAAACACGAGAGAAGCTGCTAAAGAAGACTTGGAGAAACTGTGCAATGATATGGTAAAGATGCTATACGGAGAGTTTCTCGAAAGGTGTATGGATATGGCTGATAATGCGGTAAGTAATGCCTTCGTTTCTTCAGGCATGCTGAATCTATTTGGTTTTTCTGTGGGAGACGAAGATCCAAAGAACTAAAAACAAAAAATAATTTTAGGTGATGCCATAGTATGTGATAATTTGCATTCTGTGGCATTTGCCATTTAAAGCTAAAAAAACTTTATTTTTTTTTCAATTTATAGTATAATGAAAAAGTAATTTAAAAGAGAAAAGGAATAAGAAATGAATATAGCAAATGATTGGCAAGATTATGAAATTTTAGATATGGCAAATGGGGAAAAGCTAGAAAGATGGGGAAATATCTATTTAATAAGACCAGATCCACAAATAATTTGGAAGGAAAAATCTTATCCAGAGAAATGGAAAGAGGCAAATGCTCGTTATAATAGAAGTAGTACTGGTGGTGGAAATTGGCAAAAATATAAAAAAATACCAGAAGCTTGGCAGGTAAAATACAAAGATTTAACTTTTAACATAAAACCAATGGGATTTAAACATACAGGATTATTTCCAGAGCAAGCTGTTAATTGGGATTGGATGATAAATAAGATACAAAATGCAGGAAGAGAAATAAAAATTTTAAACTTATTTGCATATACTGGAGGAGCAACGGTTGCGTGTAGCTATGCAGGAGCTTCTGTTTGCCATGTAGACAGTTCAAAAGGTATGGTATCTTGGGCAAAAGAAAATATAGTTTCTTCAGGGCTTAAAGATAGACCAGTTAGATATATTATAGATGATGTTACAAAATTTGTTCAAAGAGAAATTAGAAGAGGAAATAAATATGATGCTATTATAATGGATCCACCTTCTTATGGAAGAGGTAAAAATGGAGAAGTATGGCAGTTTGAAAATAATATTGCAGATTTAGTAGAATTATGCAGTAAAGTTTTATCTGATAAACCTTTATTTTTCTTAATAAATTCTTATACAACTGGTATTTCTGCAAAGGTTTTAGAAAATATATTAATTTTAAAGTTAAATAGAAAAAATGGTAAATTATCATCAGGAGAAATTGGGCTTCCAATGAAAAATTCTAAGCTAATTCTTCCTTGTGGTATTTATGGAAGATGGGAAAGTTAATTGGAGTAAAAATGCAAAATTTAAAAATTATATATGAAGATAATCACATAATCGTAGTAGAAAAACCAGTAAATATACCATCACAAGGGGATAAAACTGGAGATCAAGATATGCTTACAATAATTAAAGCATATTTAAAAGAAAAATATAATAAACCAGGAGATGTATATTTAGGCTTAATACATAGATTAGATAGACCAACTGGTGGTGTGATGGTTTTTGCAAAAACTTCTAAAGCAGCTGCTAGACTAAGTGAACAAGTTAGAAATAAAGAATTTGAAAAGAAGTATTTATGTATAGTTGATGGAAAATTAGAAAAAGAAAAGGGAACTTTTAAAGATTATTTGTTAAAAATAGAAAAAACAAATACAAGTAAAATTTCAGATTCAAAGAATAAAAATGCAAAAGAAGCAATTTTAGATTATGAAGTTTTAAAATATAATGAAGAAATTAATTTATCAGTAGTTAAAGTTTTATTACATACAGGTAGGCATCATCAAATAAGAGTGCAATTTTCATCGAGAGGACATAGCTTATATGGGGATCAAAAATACGGCACAAGAGGTAGAGGAAAGCAACTAGCATTATGGGCTTTTTCTCTAAGCTTTAATCATCCAACTACTAAAGAAAGATTAACTTTTGAAGACTATCCGGAAAAAATAGGAAGCTGGAAGATATTAGAAAATTAATATACTAAGGAATTAAATTTTATGAAACCAGAATATACATTTATTTTACCAACTTTAAATGAAGAAAAATCTTTGCCATATTGCATAGAAGAAATTCAATCATATATAAAAAAAAGAAAATTAAATGCAGAAATTCTTGTTGTGGATAATAATAGTACAGATAATAGTGCTTACATAGCTAAAGATTATGGAGCAAGAGTTGTATTTTGCAGAGAGATAGGTTATGGAAATGCTTTAAATTGTGGTACAAAAAATGCATTTGGAAAATTTTGTATTATGGGAGATAGTGATGGCAGTTATAATTTTTCAAAATTAGATGAATTTATATCTAGATTACAAAAAGGTGATGATTTAGTAGTAGGAAATCGCTTTAAAGGAAATATAGAAAAAGGTGCAATGCCGTTTTCTCACAAAATTGGTGGGAAAATGTTATCGACGTTTGCAAATTTAATTTTTCACACTAAAATAAAAGATTATCATTGTGGTCTAAGAGCCTACAAAACTCAAAGTATAAAAAATTTAAATTTAAAAAGTTCAGGTATGGAATATGCTAGTGAAATGATTATTAGTGCAAAAATAAATAATTTAAAAATGACTGAAGTTGAAACAGATTTAAGAAATGATTTAAGAAATAGAAAACCTCATCTAAAAGCAATTAGAGATGGACTAAGACATTTAAGATTAATTTGCTATATGGCAGTTAATAGAGGAAAATATAAAGTTTCTAAAAATAGGAGTAATTAATGAGAAAAATACTAAAATATATAATTATTTTTATAGGATTAATTATAATTTTTAATGTATTACTTTTAAATAGTAGTTTATTTCCATCAATATTGATAGAAAATAATGTTAGAGAATCTGCTAAAATTTTAAAAGAGCAGGGAAATTATTATAGAATTTCAAACTTTTTTGAAACAATAAACAATAATTATACAGATGTATTAATGATAAATGAGGCATATTCTATAAATAGCAAAAATCCAGTTTTTTCATATATGAGTGCTAGAAAAAACTTTAAGGCTGAAGTTACAAAACACCAACTTACAGACACTTATGGAGAGTTAGTATCTATAGGGACAGAATACTATGATCCTTCCACTGAACTTATAGAATTTTTAGATGGAAATATAGATACTTCTATTGAGTATGCTAGATATTGGCATGGATATTTGAGTGTTTTAAGACCTTTATTATTAATTTTTAATGTTACTCAAATAAGATATCTTTTATTAGGAATTTTTGTATGTTTGCTAGGAATTATGATATATCTTTTAAAAAAGAAGTTTAATATTACTATAGCTTTTATATATGCTTTTGCATTAATAGCAAATGGGTATTTTTTTGCATCTTTTTCACTAGAAAGCTCTCCTGTATATTTAGTTATGATGATAGCTAGTATTATTTTGTTAAAGAGACTAGAAAAAATAAAAGATTTTTATTTGTTTATATTTATAGTAGCGTGCATAGCAAATTTTGTAGATTATCTAACTGTACCATTAATTACATTAGCTTTTCCACTTTCTATATATGTTTTATATAGACAAAAAGAAGAGATTAGTATTAAAGAAGGTATAAAAATTGTAGTTAAAGCTAGTATAATTTGGATTTTAGGATACGGAATAACTTGGTTTACAAAATGGGTTTTGTATGATGTATTGTATAACAAAGATTTAATAAAATCTGCTATAGCTCAAGTTTTGTATAGATCTGAAAGGGTAAATGAAAATATAAATTTATCTATTGGTGAGTTTTTACATTATTATATAAGTCGTAATTTAAAATATATAATTTTTTATTATATATTAATTATTTATATACATATATTTGTATTTATTATTAAAGATAGATTTACGGTTATTAATAAATTAGATAAAATTGTTAAAAATAGTATTCCTTTTTTGTTAATAGCGCTAATGCCAATTGTATGGTATATAGTGTTAGCAAATCACACTACTTTACATTTCATGTTTACAAATAGACATATGACTATATTTTTACTTGGAATATTACTTTCTATAAATAATGTTTTTATATTAAAAAATAAATAATTACACATTTTTTATTTTTATTCCTCATATAAATTTATAAAAGTAAATTTAAAATTGAGCTTGCTAGCTCTTTAGAAAGGAATAAGAATGAAGGATAAAGTAAAAAGATATGTTTTTGTATTAGGCTTATTAATTGTAAGTATAGTACAATTTACACTTGCATCTCAAGCAAATGAATTAAGTAATGAGATTCTAGCATGGGGATTTAGAAGAGGAGAAAATCATACTCAACCAGTTTTAGATAGTAAAAGTTTAAAAGTTATAGAAAAGTATAATGGAATAGCAATGGGAAATGCAAATGATAAATATGTTTATTTAACATTTGATGCTGGATATGAAGCTGGGTATACTGAAAGTATTTTAAATACTTTAGCAGAAAATGATGTTACGGCTGCTTTTTTTATAACAGGTCATTATTTAAATACTGCAGGTGATTTAGTGAAGAAAATGATAGAAGGCGGAAATGTAGTAGGAAATCATACTGTGAATCATAAATGCTTACCAAATTTATCAAATGAAGAAATAAAAGAAGAAGTAATGAAATTGCATAATGCTGTATATGAAAAAACAGGTTACGAGATGACATTTTTTAGACCACCTAAAGGTGAATTTAGCGAAAGGACAACTGACTATATAAATTCTTTAGGTTATACTAGTGTACTTTGGTCTTCTGCTTATGATGATTGGGATAAAACTAAGCAAGGTAGAGAAGAATATGGAAAAAAGAAAATTTTAGACAATTTGCATAATGGAGCAGTAATACTATTACACTCAACATCAAAAGACAATAGTGTTATTTTAGATTCTTTGATAAAAGAAATAAAAAATCAAGGTTATGAGATAAGAAGTTTAAATGATTTTGTAAGATAAGTTAATATAAATAAAAATTTAGAATAATTCTGAGATATAATAAATTTTATTATATCTCTTTTATTTTGTAAACAGATGTAATATAATAAGAAAAAATTAATAAAAAAGAGAGAATCATATGAAAAAGATAAATTTTTTATTTTCAATTATATTTTTAATAGCTTTTGCTTTAGGAGGATTTTATGATTTTATAGTGTGTATAATATCAGCAATTTTAGCATTAAATCTCCTAATTAAATATCTAAAAAATAAAAAAATAAATGTTAAAATAAATAGTATATTTATTTTAATTTGTATACTAATTTTAGGAAGTATTGTAACTTGCTTTTTTGCAGTAGATAGAAGTATAGCAATATTTGGAGTATTTAGAAATTTAGCGATTTTACTATTTTATTTAAATCTTTGTCAATATGAAGAAAAAGAAATAAAGTCAGCTTTTTTAGCAATTCCAATAGCTGGTATTGCAATGTTTTTTATATCTATAATTATGTATTTTATACAACCTGTAAGAAATTTTGTTTTCTCAGAAGGAAATAGATTAACAGGCTTTTTTCAATATGCTAATACCTTTGCTTTATTTTTGCTTTTAGGAATTATAATTCTTGTTTTTTCAAAAGAAATATCTAATAAATTAAAGCTTTTATTTTCAATACTTCTATTTATAGCTATTTTACTTACTGGAAGTAGAATTACTTTTTTTCTAGCAATAATAAATATATTTGTAATATTTTTTACAATTGTAGAGAAAAAATATAAAAAATATTATTTATTAAGCTTTACAGCAATTATACTTATAGCAATAGCAATAGCATTAGCAACTAATAATTTTCAAAATATTGGAAGATTTTTAACAGCAGAAATAACATCTAGCTCATTACTTGGTCGATTTGTTTATTTTAAAGATGCATTAGAGCTAATACTATCCAATCCTTTTGGTCTTGGATATATGGGATATTCATATTGCTATAAAGAAGTACAAACAGCAATGTATTCTGTTAAATTCGTACATAATGATGTTTTACAAATTGCTTTAGATTATGGAATTTTAATAAGTTTAATAGTTTTTATATATTTAATAGAAAAAATTATAAGCTTTTTAAAAGCTTACTTAAAATCTAAAAAAGAAGAGAAGAATAATTTCTTAAGAAATTTCTTATTATTGTCTACAATGCTAATTCATATGCTTTTTGAATTTGATTTAGAGTTTATAAGTATAATTTTTATATTAGTATTAATTATTTCAGAAGAATTATTATTTAATAGTGAAAAGAATTCAAAATTAAAAAATACTAAAATAAGTAAAATGCTAAATACAAGCTTTGAACTTAAAAAAAGTATATTAGTAACAGTCTTTATATTAGTAATTCTTATTACAAATGTATATCTAGGATTAGGAAGTTTTGCAAATTATATAGGAAATTACGATTTATCTTTAAGTATTTTACCAGGTTTTACAGAAGCAAAGCTTAAGAAAATGGAATATAATTTTTCAGAAAACAATATAAATACTGCAAATGAGTTAGCAGATGAAATATTAGAAAAAAATAAATATATTGTGGAAGCATATTTAGTAAAAGCTAGCTATTGTCTTGAAAATAAAGAATATGATAAAGCTTTAGAATTTAGTAAAAAAGCAATTTCTTTAGATAAATATAATATGGAAGAATACGATAATTATATTTTAATTTTAAGTCAGATAATTAATGAAAAGATAATTAAAGAAGATTACAATGAAGTAAATATTTATATAAATGAAGTTCTAAATGTAGAGAATATGCTTGAAACTTTAAAAAATAACACAAGTGATTTATCTAAATATTTTATAGATAAGCCAAGTTTTGAATTAAGTGAAAAATCTAAAGAATATATAGAAGTTTTAAAAAATAATAAAATAGTAGAATATTAAGGGGATTAGTATTTGTAGAATATTGTAAAAAAATAAAATATATTTTTTGTGAAATTTCTGTAAATTTTATTGTAAAAAGAAATTTAAATGATATAATTACTATGTATAAAAATTTTTTTTAGGAGGGGAAAAAGAATGAGTAAATTAGATAAAAAAGTAATTAGCTTATTACTAATTTTTTCTATGTTACTTTCTTGTTTTTCGAGCTTAGCTGTTTATGGGGCAGAAGGTGAAGAATATGTAGAAATTACAGACGAAACTCTAAAACAAGGTCTAAAGTATTGGGATCCAAATAATGATGGACAATATACTAAAGAAGAATTAGAAAATGTAGTTTCTATATCTTTAGGAGAAGGACTTACAGAAAAAGGATATGAAGAGTTAAAAAACTTAACTAATTTAAATTCTGTTTCATTTACTTATCTTAGTGGAGATAAAACAGTTGATTTAACAGGTTTTAGTAAATTATCTTCTATTTCAGTTAATAAAGTAGATAAAGAAAGTTTACCAACAATAAATGTACCAGAGAATATTGTTCTATATGGTGCACAAATGGCTGATGAAATGGGAGTTACTAACGCTGGAAACTATGTAATTGAATCTTTTGAAATAAAAGAAGAATCTATTTATGTAGGACAGGCTTTATTCTTATTTTCAACTTGGGGAGGACATACAGAACCAACAATAGAAATTAATTTTTCAAATTCGAATCTAGAATTAGAAAAAGGTGATAATTATAATCAAAGCTATAGCTTAAGAGCTAAAAAAGCAGGTAGCACAGATGTAACTTTAAAAAGTGAACTTTCAGAAAAAACTGTTACTATTACAATTTCTGAAAGTGAAGTAAATACTAATCCAGAAGAGAAAACTAATTGCGATAGTGCAAAATTATATTATAATGCAGTTTTAACAGCTAGTGGAGATTTATATCAATCAGATTTAAGCAATCCAAAAGCTGCAATGAAAAAAGTAGATACTAATGTATCAAAATATGTATATGGAACTAGAAATTTAAGTATGTATCTAAAAGGAAATACTGCAAAAATAACTTCTTATACAAGTGAAGATGCTAGTAAACCAGTAACAAAAACAATAGAAAATGTAAGCGACATATCTAGCGGTTGGGGATTTGCTACTTATCTAACAAAAGATGGAACTTTAAATAAAGTTACATATAAAATTTCAACAGATGAGGATAGTATAGTTGTAGAAGAAGTAGATACTAATGTTACAAAAACAGAAGGAAACTTCTATGTAAAAGAAGGAAAAACTTATTGTATAAATACAAAAAAATTAGTTTCTGAACAAGCTTTTGAAAGTGCTTATGGATCTTATTATTTAATAGGAAATACACTATATTCTTGGAATGAAAATGATGGTACTTCAAGAGAAGTTGCAAACAATGTTAGCAAAATAGGATATGGAGATTTCAAAACATATAATATATATACACTTACAGATGGAAGCTTTTACAATTTGAATGCAACAGATAAAACTTATGTTTATTCTTGGAATGGATTAACAGATTTAAGTGGATATGCTACTCATAATGCTTATACTTTAAGGAATAATTATGAATTATATTATGATGATACAAATTTAGTTCTTACAAATGTTGTTGATGCAGTAAGACTACCAGATGGTCTTTTAGCATTAAGAAAAGATGGTTCAGTATGGTATCAAGAAAATCCATTTAAAGCTTGGACTTGTGTTTTAGAGAATACAAAAGGTGAGGTAACACCAGAGCCAGAACCAGAACCAGAACCAACACCAGAGCCAACTCCAATACCAGAGACACCAAATTATTCAGTAAATCAAATTGCAGATTTAGCATTTGATGCAAACTATTATGCAAATTTATATCCAGATTTAAAAACAGCTTTTAGAAATGATGAAGCAGCTTTAAGAAATCATTGGTTAACATATGGAATAAGTGAAGGAAGACAAGGTTCACCAGTATTTAATCCAGTATACTATTTAAATAATAATAGTGATTTAAAAGATGCTTATGGAAATGATTATAAAGGAGCTTATGAGCACTTTGTAAACTTTGGATGGAAAGAATTAAGAAAATCTTCAAGTTCATATTGGGGAGAATATTATAGAAATAACAATAGTGATTTGGCAAATATGAATGCATATGATTTAATGCTTCACTACTTAAGATTTGGAATGAATGAAGGAAGAAAAGCAAATAATGATTCTACAGGAGGAATAATATTTACTGTTTTAGATAGTAATGCTTTATTTGATGCAAAATTATATGCAGATTTATATCCAGATTTAAAAGCAGCTTTCGGATATGATGAAGAAGCTCTAAAAAATCATTGGGCATATTATGGAATGAAGGAAGGAAGAATTGCTTCTTTAGCTTTTGATGCAAGATATTATTTAAATAAATATGAAGATTTAAAAAATGCTTTCGGAGATAATTATTCTGCAGCCTTTGAACATTTTCAATCAAACGGAATAAAAGAAGGAAGACAAGCATCTGAACTATTTGATGTAAAATATTATGTAGAAAACAATAGCGATTTGAAGAATGCTTTTGGAGATAATTATATTTTAGCAATAAATCATTTTGCAAGTAATGGAATCACAGAAGGAAGAGATGCAAGTGCTGAATTCAAACTAAGTGTTTATAAAGAACAACCAGACTTAGCTAAAGCCTTTGGAAATAATAATATAGAATACTACAAACACTATATTACATTTGGAAAAGCAGAAGGAAGAAAAGCTAACTAATATTTAATAAAAAGACTTGAAAATAAATTTTTCAAGTCTTTTTTTGTCTAAAAGTTGATAAAATGTTTTTTGGGTGCTATAATAACAAAGATAACTATAAACCCTTAATAAGTTCCAAAAAAATGGAGGAGCAACTATGGAAGGCAGAAAAAAAGAGAAAAAGTTAATGCTAAAAAGTGGCTGCATAATGTCTCTTGATGAGATAATACAGGAGATTTACAATTTTTTTCAGCTCGAAGAAAGCATTGACCGGAAGAGATTCAAAAATAGCTTATACACGGATACCTACTATGATGACGAGGAAAATAGTTTGCTTAAAAGTGGAGGAAGTTTGAAATTAAGAGACAGTGTGGATAATATAGGAATGAGAAAACAGACCTTCATAATGCGCCGTAAGACCAGTAACCCCAAAAAGATAAAGCTTGAAATGCTTTGGGAAGAGGCTGGTGTAACGACTCAGTATAAAGAAGGAGATGATTTCTTTAAGGCGCTTAGTGCCTTAAAAGGCTGTTTTTACGATTTCGATTTTTCTACCATAATACCGGTTAAAATTCTAACTTGTCAGACCAGCAGGACAGAGTACAGAATACAGTTAAA
The DNA here is from genome assembly GCA_944393295.1 of uncultured Clostridia bacterium. The sequence continues at coordinate 16,768 of CALXZR010000092.1, read as the reverse complement.
TGATGAATATTTGGTTGTTTTATTTGACCGAATCATTTATACTTCTGACCAAAATACTGCGAACGATAGTCTGGTTAAACTCAGAACAGTAGGAAATGTGGAGCTGATGCCTCTGTATGAGCATCTTAAAAAATGTTTTTCCGATAAATATGAGCTGGTAGATATGAGCAGATATGAAAGAGCTCTTTATAAATTAGCTCAGCCAGAGGAAAACGGCGAGGATGCTAGCCCTGGCTGACGGGGCTTATTTTTTTGCCTATTTTTTGTAAAATATATTTAAAAAAAATTAAATAAATGATAAAATACTTTCATATTAAGAAAGGAAGGATATATATATGAATATTTCCAGTTTAACAGAAAAATCTAAAACTTTAATATCAGATGCGAGTAATATTGCTATACAAAATAGAAATGCTGAAATTACAGAATTTCATATGTTAGATGCAATGATAAACAATGAAAATAATTTAATTTATCAATTGCTTAATAATATGGGAGTAAATGTTGAAGGTTTAAAGGAAAATGTAGAAGAAGAAATTAGAAGCTTACCTAAAATAACAGGTAATGTAGCTATGAGATTTTCAGCAGAAGTAGATGAACAGTTACAAGAATCTGAGAAACAATCTAAAAATATGAAAGATGAATATATTTCTGTAGAACACATAATGCTTGGAATTATAGAAAAATGCACACCAAAACTTGGTAAACTATTTAAATTATATAGAATAGATAAACATCGTTTTCTTGTAGCTTTAAAAGAAATTAGAGGAAATGTGTCTGTAAAAACTGATACACCAGAAAATAGTTATGATGTATTATCAAAATTTGGTAAAGATGTAACAGAACAAGCAAGAAACAATAAACTTGATCCTGTTATAGGTAGAGATGACGAGATTAGAAATGTAATGAGAATTTTAACTCGTAAAACAAAAAATAATCCAGTTTTAATAGGTGAGCCAGGTGTTGGTAAAACAGCAATAGTAGAAGGTTTAGCTCAAAGAATTGTACGTGGAGATGTTCCAACAAGTTTGAAAAATAAGCATATATATTCTTTAGATTTAGGACTATTAATTGCAGGAGCAAAATATAAAGGTGAGTTTGAAGAGAGACTTACTTCTGTAATGAACGAATTAGATAAAAGCGAAGGAAATATTTTACTATTTATAGATGAGATTCATAATTTAGTAGGAGCAGGTAAATCGGAAGGAGCAATGGATGCAAGTAATCTTTTAAAGCCAAAGCTTTCTAGAGGCGAATTGCATTGTATGGGAGCTACTACATTAGACGAGTACAGAGAATATATAGAAAAAGATCCAGCATTGGCTAGAAGATTTCAACCAGTTATGGTTAATGAACCTACTGTTGAAGATACAATAACAATTCTTCGTGGTATTCAAGAAAAATTTGAAATTTTCCATGGAGTAAAAATTCAAGATCAAGCACTAATTGCCGCAGCAACTCTTTCAAATAGATATATTACAGATAGATTTTTACCAGATAAGGCAATAGATTTAATTGACGAGGCTTGTGCAATGGTTAGAACAGAAATGGAATCTATGCCAATAGAATTAGATGAAATTTCTAGAAAAATTATGCAACAAGAAATAGAAGAAGCAGCTTTAGAGCGTGAAGATGATGAAAGTTCTAAAGGACAACTTGCAAAAGTTCAAAAAGAGCTTGCAGAATTAAGAGATAAATTTACAGAAATGAAAGCAAAATGGGAACAAGAAAAGAAAAATATAGCCAGAGTAAAAGCTTTAAAAGAACAAATAGATGTAGTAAATGCACAAATAGAGCAAGCAGAAAGAAACTACGATTTAAATAAGGCTGCTGAGCTTAAATATTCAACACTTCCAAATCTAAAAACTGTACTAGAGCAAGAAGAAAAAGAAGCTGAAAAAAGACAAGGTGGAAAATCTACACTTTTAAGAAATAAAGTAACAGCAGATGAAATACAACAAATAGTATCTCGTTGGACAGGCATACCAGTTACAAAAATGCAAGAGGGTGAAAGACTAAAAATAATGAATTTGGAATCTACTTTGCATGAAAGTGTAATTGGTCAAGATGAGGCTGTAAAAAAGGTTACAGAATGTATTATTCGTTCACGTGCTGGTATTGCAAATCCAAACAGACCAATAGGTTCATTCTTGTTTTTAGGACCTACTGGTGTAGGTAAAACAGAACTTGCAAAAACACTAGCAAGAACATTGTTTGATGATGAAAAAAATATGATTCGTATAGATATGTCTGAATATATGGAAAAATTTAGTGTTACAAGGTTAATAGGTGCACCTCCAGGATATGTTGGATATGAAGAGGGAGGACAACTAACAGAGGCTGTTCGTAGAAAACCATATTCGGTAGTATTATTTGACGAAGTTGAAAAAGCACATCCTGATGTATTTAATATTTTCTTACAAATATTAGATGATGGTAGAGTTACAGATTCGCAAGGTAGATTAATAGACTTTAAAAATACAATACTTATATTGACTTCAAATTTAGGATCTCAATACATTTTAGAGAGTATTAGCGAAAATGGAAAAATAACAGACGAAGCAAGAGAAGAAATAAACCAAGCTCTAAGGGGACATTTTAGACCAGAGTTTTTGAATCGTTTAGATGAAACAATTTGTTTCAATCCTCTTGGAAAAGAGCAAGTTTACAATATTGTTAAGTTGATGCTTAAAGACTTAAGTAAACGTTTAGAAATGAAAAATATTAGTTTTAATATTACTAAAGAAGCAATAGATTTTATTATAGAAATTGGATATGATATAAATTTTGGTGCAAGACCGCTTAAGAGAACAATTCAAAGTGAAGTAGAAACATTAGTAAGTAGAGCAATTATTGCTAAAGAGATTGACTCTGGCGATAAAATTGAAGTTTACTTAAATAAAGAAGCAGAAGAACTTGAACTTAGAAAAATTGATTAACGAATTTTAAACTTTTTTTATTGAAAAATGAACTTTGGTAAGTGAAGTTCAAGGAGGTTGAAATGGCAGATAGTGTAGAGGTTGTCGAAGCAAAGCAAAAAACGAATGATAGAGATTTTTATTTAGAAAGAGTTAAGACCATGCCTCTTTTAATAGAATGGGCAAATGATAAAATAAGAGATGATAAAGAAGTTTTACTAACAGCTGTAAAAGTGGATGGTGGAGCTTTAGAATTTGCAAGTGATAGACTAAAAAATGATAAAGATGTTTTGTTAGCAGCTGTATCTCAAGCCGGATGGACAGGATGCTATGCAAGTGATAAACTAAAAGATGATAAATATGTTATTTTAACAGCTGTAAAAAATGATGGTCAAGTTTTGTATTATGCAAGTGAAAGATTAAGAGATGATAAAGATGTAGTAATAGCTGCAGTTACACAAAAACCTTTAATTTTAAAGTATGCAAGTCTAAGGCTTAGAAAAGACAAAGATGTTGCTATTGCAGCTGTATCTAAAGGAAAGAAAAAGGTAATAGAGTATTTAGCAGAAGAGCTTCAAAAAGATGAAGAAATTTTAAAATTATTAGAAGATTAAAAGTCATACCCTACTTTTTTTAGAATATATATTCTAAAGAAGAGGGTGTTTTTTTATGAGAAAATTATCAAATATAAATAGAAAAGTTAAAGCTGCTTTAGAGATTCCAAGAGAGGTAGCTCGGAAAAATTCCAAAAATAACAGTTACAGCTTTTGATGAAATGTTAATAGAAAACTTTAAGGCTATTTTAGAATATGAAGATTTTTTTGTTAGAGTTGCTACATATATAGGAATTGTTAGTATTAATGGTTTTAATTTAAAACTTAGTCAAATGACAGAGGATGATATTTTAGTTACAGGAAAAATAGAAAGCATAGATTTTGAAGCAAAGGAATAAATTGTAATAAGTAAAGAAGGGGGTACATAATGTTAATTAGACAGCTATATATGCAGATTTTTGGATATGTAAGTATTACAATTGAAGGTTTTTTTGTTGAAAGATTTATAAATATGTGTTTAGCACAAGATATATTTTTATGGAATATTAAACACGAAAAAAATACTTTTGTAAAAGTTCGTATAAGTACAAGTGATTTTAAAAAAATAAAGAAAATAGCTAAAAAAACAAAATGCAAAGTAAAAATAGAGTCTAAAACTGGAGTTCCTTTTTTACTTCATAATTATAGGAAAAGAAAAATATTTTTAGGTTTGCTCTTCGCTTTATTTATTATAATTTTTGTGCTTACAAGATTTGTATGGAATATAGAAATAACAGGAACTGAAAAAATAGACAATAATGAGATACTATCAATTTTAAAAGAAGAAGGAATTGAAGTTGGAAAATTAAAAAGTAAAATACAAACAGAAGAAATCATAAATGAAATTAGACTAAAAAGAGAAGATATTGCATGGATTGGAATAAAAGTAAAAGGAACTAATGTTATTGTACAAATTGTTGAAGCAAAAGAAAAACCAGAAATTGTAGATGAAAGTGAAGTTTGCAATATAGTTGCTAAAAAAACTGCTACAATATCAAAAATTATTGTACAAAATGGTACAGCTAGAGTTGCTGTAGGAGATACTGTGCAGGAAGGTGATTTATTAGTAGAAGGTGTTATGGAGGGACAATATACTGGTACTAGACAAGTGCATGCAGAAGCGACAATTTATGGAAAAATTATGTATGAGAAAACAAAAAAAGAAAGTTTAATACAAGAAATTGAAAAAACAACAGGAAATGAAGAGAAAAAAATAGAAATAAATCTAAATAATTTTAAAATAATTTTGCCAAAAGGGGTTTCAAAATTCGAAAATTATGATACAATAAAGACGAACAAAAAATTGAAGCTATTTTCAAATTTTTATCTTCCGCTTTCTATTACAGAAATTAAATTTGTAGAAAAGCAAAAAGAATATAAGACTTATACAGAAGAAGAGCTAATAGAAAAAATGAAAAAAGAAATAGGAGAAGAATTAAAAGAAGAATATAGCTTACAAGGAGATAATATTGAGGAACTTTTAGAAACTAATGTCCAAGATGGAAGTGTAGAAGTAAAAGTTACCTATATTGCAGAAGAGGAAATAGGCACAAAAGAAAATTTATAGATTGAAAGGGTGAAGACTATATGGAGGAGAGAAGTTTAAAGGTTTTAGCTGCAGACACAACATTTTTTAATAGGATTTCTAATACACTAACGAAATTATTAATGCCAACAAAAATAGGACTAAATGGATTTTTAATTACAATAAAAAGAACAAATGCATTAAAAGCATTTGAAGCTTTAGAAAATGCTGACGATATAGATACACAAAAAAAAGAGCAATTAACAAATAAATTTGAAGAAACTTATACTTTATACTTAGAATCTATAGATAAATTTATTATGGATTCTATATATAAAAAAGTGAAAAGTGGTGCAGCATCTAGCTTTGAAAGAGAAGCTTTATCTAGATATTATACAATAGTTCATTTAAAAGAAAGTGAATATTTAGAATATAAATATCAAAAACAAAAATTTTTATTAGAAGTTGATTATCAAAATATAATTTCTTCTGAAAAAGATAAAATAATACCACGTTATGAAAAATTATACATAAAAAAAATAGACGGTTTATATAAGGGCATTTTAAAACATTATTCTGTAAAATTATCAGATGGACAAAAAAATAAATCAGAAACATCAATAGCCATTTATAAAAACATTTTTGCAACTTTAGAAGAATACATAAAAGAAGTTTTACCAATAAAATTAAAAATTGAAAATAAAGAGAATTATTCAAAAATTATTTCTGAATATGAAGAATATGAAAAATTTAGTGTTGGTAAACTAGATGAAAAAGATTTTCTAGAAAAAAATATGATTTTGCTAGGATTAAGTAGAGTTTTATTTACACATAGCTTGCCATTAGTTGCAGCAGAACAATGCTATAATAAACTTTTAAAAGATACAAGAAATTTAATAATGAATTTAAAGCAAGAAAATAAAAAAGAAGACGCATATAAAATGCTTTTAAAATTGATAGAAGATTATAATGTAAAACTTTTATCTACAAAGGTTTATTGGGATAAACCAGAAGAAAGAGAAGTTTATAAAAAGTTTTGGTCTGAATACAGCAAAGCTAAAACTTCAGAAGAAAAAGAAATTTTATCATTAAAAAGGGAATTGTACGATTTAAAAAATGAATCTAAGAAATACGAACCTATACGCAAGTTTTACAAAAATAAACTTGTAGAATTTGGAGTAATGAAATCTCTAAAGAATGTAGCAAGAACTGGAAATAAAACAAAATATATAAAAGTAAAATAAATACAAAAGAAGGGGCGATAGTTTAATATCGCCTAAATTTTTCAAATTTTAAGAAAGGAGGACAAGCTTGTAGCTTAAGAAAATAATGATAAGTTTTTCAGAAGTAGATTATAGAGGTATTGAACCTAAACAAGAATATGAAGATATTATAGAAAAAGTTTTAAAAAAATGTTTTGAAGTAGAAAATATAGAAGGAAAAAATTTATATATTAGTATTATACTAACAAACCCAGAAGAAATTAGAAAACTAAATAAACAATATAGAAATATAGATAGTGAAACAGATGTATTATCTTTTCCTATGTATGAGAAGGTAGAAATAGAAAAATTAGAAAAAAGTATTTCTGAATGGGATGAGGTTTTAGGAGATATTGTTATATCTATTCCAAGAGTTGAAGAACAGGCAAAAGAATACGGGCATAGTTTTGAAAGAGAATTTGCATATATGCTAGTTCATGGATTTTATCATCTAATGGGAGAAGATCATATAAGAGAAGAAGATAAGAAACAAATGAGAGCTAAGGAAGAAAATGTTTTAGGAATGTTAAATATAAATAGACAATAAAAAAATAATAAAAAAGGAATTTTAATATGAAGAAAACAAAATGGCATAATACAAATTTCTTGCAAGCTGCCAAATATGCACTAAACGGAATTAAATATGTATATCAAACACAAAGAAATATAATTTTTCAAAGTGTAATAGGCTTATTAGTTGTAGCTTGTGGAATTTTATTTAGTATAACTAAAATAGAATGGATAGTTTTAGCACTTACAATAGCGTTTGTTTTAGTTTCAGAGTTTTTTAATACTGCTATTGAAACAACTGTAGACTTATGTACAGAAGAAAGAAACGAAAAAGCTAAAAATGCTAAAGATGTTGCAGCAGGAGCAGTATTACTTGCAAGTATAAATGCAATAATAGTAGGAGCAATAATATTTGTACCATATATTTTAGAAAAATTTTTTTAAATATAAACAAATTAATTATTGTATACATAAAATGAAATGAGAAAGGTAATTATGGAAGAAAAATTTAAATCTGGCTTTATATCTTTGTTAGGAAGAACAAATGTAGGAAAATCGACTTTGCTAAATACTCTTACTGGAGAAAAGGTAGCAATAACAACTAATAAACCACAAACTACGCGTACAGCAATAAAATCTATTATAAATGGCAAAAATTATCAAATAGTAATTACAGACACACCAGGAATTCATAAACCTAAAACAAAACTTAGTAAAACTATGATTGATACGGCTTTTAAAATATTTTCAGAAGTGGATAGTATAATGTTTTTAATAGAAGCAACTTCAGATGATATTGGCATGGGAGATAGAAGAATTTTAGAAAAAATAAAAGAAAGCAAAAAGCCTTGTATTTTAGTTATAAATAAAATAGATTTAGTAAAAAAAGAAAAATTGTTAAAACTAATAGAAATTTATAGTAAAGAATATAATTTTTCCGCAGTTGTTCCAATATCAGCAGAAAAAAATATAGGAATAGATCAATTGCTTAAGGAAATTTTAAAATTGTTACCAGAAGGTCCAAAATACTATGCAGATGATGAATATACAGATCAGACAGCAAGGCAACTTGCTGAAGAAATTATAAGAGAAAAAGCATTAAAGTTTTTAAATGATGAGGTGCCACATGGAATTTATGTTGAAATAGAAAAATTCTTTTTTAGAAAAACCTCAAAAAAAGAAGATATTTATGATATAGAGGCTACTATATATTGTATTAGAGAATCTCATAAAGGGATTATAATTGGAAAAGGTGGTAATTTGCTTAAGAAAATTGCAACTTATGCTAGACAAGATATAGAAGAAATACTTGGAACAAAAGTAAATTTAAAGGTTTGGGTAAAAGTAAAAGAAGATTGGCAAGAAAATGACAACATAGTTAATAAATTTAAATTAAAATAATATACAAAAAATACCAGTATAAATCTTCTAAAATTACAAAAGATAAATTCAGGGAGTGAATTTAATATGATAAAACAAATTGCGTGGAATATATTTAAAAATACTGGAGATATTAATGCATATTTAGAGTTTATAGAAGTAAGAAATATAGAAGAGAAAATGAAGGTAAATATAGATGAAGCAGGTAAAAGTAAAAGGAATAGTTATATCTGAAAATAATATGGGCGATTTCGATAAAATGCTAACAATATTAACTCCAAATTTAGGAAAGATTGGGTGCAGTGCTAGAGGAGCAAGAAGGCCAAGAAGCCTTCTTCTTAGTGGTACCCAATTTTTATGCTTTGGAGAATATATGCTTTTTAAAGGCTCAGATACATATACAATAAATTCTTGTGAGACTATTGAATTGTTTTATAATATTAGAACTGATTTAGATAAATTAATGTATGCAACTTATATCACAAAAATAATTACTGATGTTACAACAGAAAATCAAAATTCTTTTCAAACTTTGAAACTTTTTTTAAATACTCTATATACAATTTCTGAAACAGATAAAGATCTAGATTTTGTAACATCTGTATTTAAACTTAGAATACTAAAGATTCTAGGTTTTACACCCAATGTAAAAGAATGCACTTCTTGCAGACAAAAGGTGGATTTAAGATATTTTAGTATTAAAGATAATGGATTTAAATGCACAAATTGTGGAAAATTAGATACTAGCTGTATTCAAATAAGTGAGGCAACAGAAAATGCAATTAAATATAGTATTTTAGCAGATTCAAAGAAAATATTTTCATTTTCAATTTCAGAAAATAGTTTGAAGGAATTGAAAATAATTGCAGACATATATTTAAACGAAAAATTGGAAAAGGAGTATAAACTAGAAAAATTATTTTAATAAAGCATTGAAATAAAAAATATTTATATGTATACTAAAATCGTACAAAAGATTTTAGGAGGATTTTATGAAAAATAAATTAAATGTAAAGCTAAAAGAAAAACCTATTATAGCTGCCATTTTATGTGCAATTATAATAGGTTTAATTTGTTTAATAATATATTTTTTAAATTATTATTCACCTAAATTTAAAACAATTCCTAACATGGAGATAAGTTCTACAGTTAGCTCAAGTATAAAATTAGAGCCAATTAAATACGATTACATATATAAAGGAGAAAGTTTTAGTTTAGATACAAATTTTGATGTAAATAATTATGATTATTCAAATTGCACTATATATAAAGAGTATTCAACTTTAAACCCTATTATGCAAGTAGAGGGAAATTATAAAATTACAGATGCTTTTGTAAATACCTATATGTACAATCCAGAAACACATCAGTACGAAAAATATGAAACTAGTAAAGTATATATAGACAAAAATAAAATGTATGTATATTTATCTACTGCTACAGGAATGGAACATACTTTTGTTTCTGTTTATAGTGTAGTTTATGGAAATCAGGGACAGGCTGATTATGTAGTAAAGGTTATAGAACAAGGAAATTATAACTTAGGAATTTTAAGAGAATACAATGGAATTACTGTTGAAGATACAGAAAAAATAGAGGAGATAATAGGCAAATTAAATTATTCTAATTTTTTCGAAAAATTAGAAATTGTAGAAAACAAAATTAATTTAACTTATAAATATGATTTACCAGAAGAGAGTAAAAATATAATTTCTTTAGCTATATTTTTGATACTAGATGATATTGAAGAAATAACTTTTTACCATACAAATACAAAATTTGTAAAAACAGAATATGATAGTGAAGCTCAAAAAACAAATTATACTTACTATGAAAGTGCAGATGCCACTACTATAAAAAAAGAAGAGTTACAAGAAAAAAATGATTTAAATTTTGAAAATTTAAAAAATAGTATAGGTATTTTGTAGAAGGGAAAAACTAATATGAAAAAAATATTAAAAATTTTAAAATACATAATTTTAATAGGTTTACTTATTTTTATTATAATATTAACTTATAAATATAGTAATTTTTATAGATTGTATAAGATAAAGAAAGATAATTTAGCTAAAGAAAATATTAAGATTGAAATAAAATATTATGATGATTCAGATGTAGAAAATACAAGAACAGCTATTTTTAAAGATGACCAAGCTTTAATGCAAAGTAAGACTTCAAGTTCAGAGGAATATAAAGCAACAAATACTAATTATACAGATACTTTAATAAAGATGTATTTTTTTAGTAATAATAATATTAAACTTTCTGAATTTGTAGTAGTTGATGAATTAAAAAAGACTTTTAGTATACAAGATACTGCTAAAATTTCATATTTTAGTATGATTGAAGCTCTATATCCAAGTGTAGATGAAGTGATATATCTAGAAGCAAATACTGGTATTTCTCAAGAACTTTGGGTATTATTTTTAAGAATTCCAGAGATATTACAGATGAAATTTTATAATGTAGAAGATAATGGAAAAGAAGCTTTTGTAAGTGAAGGTGAAAGATATTCTTCTAATGGAGCTGATGATAGAGATTATACTCAAAGAAGAGTATATTACGACAAAGCTACAATGTTACCATACAAAGTTACTAAAGTTAAAAAAGATGGAACTGAAAAAATACTTGAAGAATATGAAATAACGATTGGAAATGTATCTGATGCTGATGTAGCATTGCCAGATTTGACAGAGTACTCTCAAATTAACTAGAATAAAAAAATATATAAAAGCTCTTGCAAAAAGGACAAAATACTTATATAATGAAGTTGCAAAAATGCAATATACAAAAAAGAAAAAGGAGTGATTTGTTATGAATCTAACAATAACAGGAAAAGAATTAAAAGCTACAGAAGCAATTAAAGAATATGTAGAAAAAAAACTAACAAGAATAGAAAAATATTTTGAAGAAAGTAATATGGATGTAAATGTTACTATCAAGAGCGAGAAAACAGCTCAAGTAGCAGAGATATATGTATCTGTAAATGGTAATATTTACAAAGCTAGTTCAGACGAAAAGGACTTATATGCTTCAATAGATAAAGATATTGATATTTTAGAAGGTCAAATTAGAAAAACAAAAGCAAAAAGAGAAAAAATGCAAAAAGATGCTTCTATTAAACAAATGTCTTTTTCAGGAGAAGAAGCAAAATTAGTAGAAAATGAAATTGTAAAAGTATTACACTATGATATAAGACCTATTTCTATAGAAGATGCTCAAATGAGATTAGAAGAAAATAGAACAATGCTATTTTTACCATTTATTAATGTAGATACAGGAAAAGTAAACGTTATCTATAAAAAGGAAAATAATAATTATGGTTTAGTAGAACCAGAAGCTTAGTATTAATATAATTTAATAAAAGAGGGGGTCTAAAAAATAGACGCCCTCTTTTATTATCTAAAAATTAAACTATTTGTTTAACATTTGGTTTTCAGCTTGTTCAATCATTTTTCTTACCATGTTACCACCGATTTTACCAGCATCTCTTGCAGAGATGTTTCCGTTATAACCGTTTTTTAAGTTAACACCAACTTCTTGAGCTACTTCGTATTTGAATCTTTCTAATGAATCCATAGCTTCTGGAACTACTTTCTTGTTACTACTTGTCATTTTATTCACCTCCGGAAATTTCTATTTATTGATTAATGAAAAAACATTGTTAAATGTAATTTCATTAATTATAATTCCACCAAAACAGAAAAATAAACTGGAAATTTTAAACAAAAAATAATAATAATAAAATAATTTATAATAAAAATAAATTTGTTTTAATTTTTTTACAAATTTTGACATTGAATTTGTTGTAAAAAAATGTAATAATGATATAATGAATTCGAAATTAGAAAAAGGAGCATAATTATGTACAAAATTGTTGCAGTTGATTTAGATGGGACATTATTAAATTCTTCAGGAGAAGTATCTGAATATACAAAAGATATAATACAAAAGGCTATAAACAAAGGCACAGACGTTATTTTAGCATCACGGAAGAACAATAAATTCGGTAGAAAGTATAGCTTATGAAATTGGATCTAAAAATTATTTAATATCAGGAAATGGAGCTGTAATTTATAATATTCCCAAAAAAGAAATTATATATGATAGATTTTTAAATAAAGAGCAGGTTTTAAATATAGTAAGAATTTGTGAGGAAAACAGTATTTATTGTAATGTTTATACAGAAATGGAAGTTATTGCAAAAAGTTTAAGCTATAATGTATTATTTTATCACAAAGAAAATGCTACAAAAGAAGAGGGAAAAAGAACAAATATAAATATTGTTCCAAATATGTATAAATATATTGAGAGTTTATCGGATGAAAAGTTTTTAAAAGTAACAGTTTGTGATGATAATAAAATGATTTTTAATAGTATAATAAAAAAATTAAAATTAATTGAAAATATAGATATATTAGATGTTTCTCATATGTCCAGAAAAATAATTAAGGATGGGACAAATCAAGTTCCAATAGAATATTATTATACAGAAATAACAAATAGCAATGTTAATAAATGGAGTGCAATAGAATTTTTAATAAATAAATTACATATAGCAAAAGAAGATGTTATTGCAATAGGTGATAATGTAAACGACAAAGAAATGATTCAAAATGCTGGACTAGGAGTAGCAATGGGAAATAGTAGTCCAGATATGAAAGAAATTGCAGATGTAATTGTAAGTGATAATAATTCAGAAGGTGTTGCTGAAGTTATTAAAAAATTTGTTTTAGAAGAATATTAGTGATTTTAGATAACAAAAACATTACAAAAAAATAAAGTTTTTGTTACATTGTGGCGAATTATTGTTTTTGAGCAATAAATATTGTAAAATAAAATAAATGATTTATTTAGGTAAAATTATGCGAAAAATTAGGATATATGTCTAAGGAGGTTTTTTAAAATGGCTGTTAATCCAATGCAAAGAAGAGCAAGAAATTCATTTTTAATAGGTTTTTTAGTAGCACTTATTATTATGGCATTAGTTGTTCTTTTATTACTTTATAAAATTAAAGGTTTAAATGAAGCAAAAGAAGCTTTAGAGAGTAAACAAACTACAGTTCTAGTAGCTTCAACTGATTTACAATCAGGAGATGAAGTTACAATGGATTCTTTTAAATATGAGGTAGTTCAAACAACAATGGATACAACACAAATTGTTTCATCTACAGATTTTGAATATATAGATGAAGAAACAGGGGAAATTATTGAAAGATACTCAGAAGATGGAACTCCAATTCAAAAAACAATGGTAATGAAGGTATCTGTTCCAGCTAATTCTATTGTAACAAAAGATATGCTTTCTGAAGTAGATGATCAAACTACCGACGACCAAAGAATTCAAGAATATAATATGATAATATTGCCTTCTGAATTAAAAAATGGCGATTATGTAGATATTCGTGTTCGCTTCCCAAGAGGTGAAGATTACATAGTTGTAGCAAAAAAGAAAATATTACAATGTACAACTGATACAATTTGGATTAAATTATCTGAAGAAGAGATTTTAAGTCTTGGAAATGCAATTGTAGAAACTTATACAGCTGAAGGTACAAAATTATATGCAACAACATATTCAGAACCTGGTATGCAAGCTGCAGCTACACCTACATATGCTGTAAGTGAAGAGGTGTTAAGTTTAATTAATACAGATCCAAATATTCGTACTGAGGCAAGAGAAGGATTATGGCAAAGATATAACGAACAAAGACAAAGTGAACAAAGAGTTGGACATATAAACTCAGCATTATCAGCTTATGAAGAAGATAGATCTGCTTCTGTTGAATCTGGTATAGAAGAAGAAGTTACAAGCTTACAAACAGCAAGAGAATCTTTTGTTGAAGCTCTAGAAGGAACAGGAGAAGTAGGACAAACAACTTATTAAAATTAGTGGGAGGATAGAATGGAGAAGATTGCTTTTATAGGTGGATACGATAAAACAGATATGTTACTCTATATAGCAAAAATTTTAACGGTACTTAAAAATAGAGTTTTAATTATCGATAGCACTATATTACAAAAATCTAGATATATAGTTCCAGTTATGGCTCCTACACAAAAATATATAACAACTTATGAGGATATTGATGTTGCAGTTGGTTTTAAAGGTTTTGATGATATAAAAACTTATTTAGGTGTGCAAGAATTAGAATATGAATATGTTTTACTTGATATAGATTCATCTGTTTATTATGAACTATATCAAGTAGGACCAAATGATAAACATTTTTTTGTAACCTCATTTGACTTATACAATTTAAGAAAAGGTTTAAGTGTTTTTACAAAACTAAAAACACAGGTAAATGTTACCAAGGTTTTATTCACAAAAGATATGCTTCAAGAGGAAGATGATTATTTAAATTTCTTATCTAAAAATTTAAAAGTAGTATGGAATAGTGACATTGTTTTCTTTCCTTTTGAAACATCAGATTTAAATGCAATTTATACAAATCAAAGACAAGTAAAAATAGGTTTTACAGGACTAAGTAGTTCTTATATGGATAGTATAATGTTTTTGGCTGAAGAAATTTCTGGTAAAAGTCAAGGTGAGATAAAAAAGGCTGTAAAAATAATAAAAGAAAACTAAGATACAAAGGAAGGAAGGAGTCAAATGGCAATAATTGCTTTTTGGAGTGCAGAGAAAAAAGAATGTGGACAGACACTTTCGATGGCAGCAGTAGCAACATATATGTGTGTAGAACATAATTATAGAACTCTAATGGTAAATGCTACTTATCAAAATGATACCTTAGAACGTTGCTTTTGGAATATGAAAAGAAAAAATAATGTTGCTAAGCAGTTAAATCACGGAAAAATAGATATTGCTTCTGGTGCAGAAGGCTTAGTTAGCGCAATTGCAAGTAACAAAGCTACTCCAGAAGTTATTGCAAATTATACTAAGGTTGTTTTTAAAAGTAGACTGGATGTTTTACCAGGATTAAAAACACCAATAAAAGAAGATTTTGAAAAATCGTTGATGTTATATAAAGATTTACTAAATACTGCAAATAAATGTTACGATTTTGTTTTTGTAGATGTAAATAAAAGTTTGAATAGCGATACAACAAAAGCTATTTTAGATTGTGCAAGCGTTATAATATATGTAATGCCACCAAATCTGAATTTAATAGATAAATATATAGAAAATGTACAGAGTATGCAAATTTTACAGAAAAACAATTTAATACCATTGCTTGCTAGGTCAGACAATTATTCAAAATATAATTCAAAAAATGTTGCTAAGTATATAGGAGAAAAAAGAGGAATGGCAACTGTTCCATATAATGCTGTGTTTATGGAATCTGCCTGTGAAGCACAAGTTGCAAAATTTTTTCTTCAAACAAGAGTATCAAATGTAGCATTAGATAAGAACAGTAGATTTATACAAGATGTACAAGATGTAGACAAAAGAATAATTTATAAATTACAAGAATTACAGTATCTAACATAAATTTAAAGGGAGGAAGCCTTTAATGAATATAACAAATATAATGTTAATGTTCGTGGTTGTTGTAATTGTATTTATTACAATTGCACATATGATTAAAAAGAATAAGAATGAAATTGTAGAAGGAAAAGTTGATGTTGATGACAAAACTTATACTTTAGATAAAATGGTTAAGTTTGTTAAGCAAAGACTTGATGAAATTACAAAGATTAACCTTTACGATATTGGTCTATCCGAGGAAGAACTAAAAAGAAGAAAAAGCAAGAAGTATGAATTAAAAAAGGCATTAAAAGGTTGTACTTATGGTGATGTTAACGACAAAAAATATGTAAAGGAATTAATTTATGACTTACTTTCAAAAGAGTATGGGGTTAATGAAACAAATATATCAAAAGTAATTCCTTTTGATACGCCGTCTTTACTTACTGCACAAGATAAATTTGATATACTTATCCATGAGTACAAAAAAAGTTTTGGTTATGAAGCATTAACAGAAATTATAAAAAAATATAATTTAGCAACTTTAAAATTTATAGATGGGGAATCTAAACCTTGCTATGTTATTACAGCAGAGGAAATTGATGATATTTATGAAAAAGAAAACTTTGAAACAAGTTTTACAGATAAATTAGAAGTGGTTGTTCAAAGAATTTATCAACAATATAAGGGATATAGCAGTATAGATGAAATTCGTGATATGAACATAGATGGTGTATCTGGTGGTGTATCTGGTTTGCCAGAGAGCTTTTTAAGTCAGGTTGCACAAACAGATAATGACTATCTAAGACAAGCTATGGAAGCTAAAATTCCAAGAGCCTGTGATAGTATTTGGATATTCTTTCAAGGTAAATCAATACGTTTAGCATTTTTATCATTTGGTACAGAAGCAGAACTAAAAAGAGTATGTCAAAATATTTATAAATATAATAATCCAGGACAATTGTCAGATACAAATGGTTATAAAATTAACGAAATGAAAGACGGTTCTCGTGTTGTTGTTGTAAGACCAAGTATGTCAGAAACATGGGCTTTCTTCGTAAGAAAGTTCGACGTAAAGCGTGCAGCACTAGAGCAAATTATTCGTTTCCCTGGAAAAGAAGAAGCAATAGAATTATTAAAATTCTTAGTAA
>CALXZR010000091.1 GCA_944393295.1 uncultured Clostridia bacterium | reverse complement strand
ATGTTTATTGAACATACAAAAAAGTATTTAATTTTACTGGTATTTTGAAGATTTTATAAAAAATCCTAAAAATAAATAGATGGCAACTCTTTTTAGAATTGCCACCCCAATTATTGACATTGAACCTTTTTTTATTTAAAATTTATGAACAGTTTTGATTTTTCCAAAAATTGCTTCATATATAAAATTTTTTACATTTTCCCATTCTTCTTCTGGTATTTCTTTTAATTTAATATCATTTCCAGTAAAAGAAGCTATTTCTAAAACATCTAAATTATTGTAATTACTAGAACTATTAAAAATCTTATTTTGATTATCTACAATAACATAATTCTTTTTAGTAGCAGGACAATTAAAAGATGCAATTAATCGCAAATCTAAACTATTATTATCCATATCAAAAAATAAATAATCTTTCATAAAGACCTCCTAATCTAATGGTTTTAAAGTTGTAAAAAATGGATTAGACAAAATATCATCATCATCTATTAACTCTTCTTCGTTTGCAATTTCAGGTGGTTCTTTATTGATTGATGGTATTTTCATAGTAGATCTTTCTGGTTTTTTTACATCTATATTTAAAACTTTTTTTAAAGTCTGAAGTTCTAATAGTGAGCTTTTATCTAAAACTATATTAGTATTTTGAGGTATATAGGTAAATATACCTACTTGCATAATATCTTTAGATGTTTTGTAATAATCATACATTTTTGAACGTATTAGTTCTGTTTTATAATATGCCTCCAAAGGTTCAACATCTTGTTTATTTAAAATAATAGATCCTTTACAAGGGAAAATAGCTTTCAAAAAAATTCCTCCTTTGTAATTTATTTTCTTTTGTTTTTTCTATAATATTCATTATAATAATAAAAAAACAAAATAGCAAATATTTTTTTTATTTGTTTACCTGTTTTTGAGAAGTATTTTGAAAACACTTGACACAGCTTTAAAAATATGTTAACATAATTAACATAACAAGAGTACATCTAAGCCGTAAGGTGAGCGATGTAGAACGTGGAATGTTTACACTTGAAGAGGCATAAGCCTATAAGAGGAGTCTTGTATAAAGATTTTTCTTATGGGCTTTTTTCTTTTACTCTATAAGAAAAATCGTAAGAAAGAGGGGGATTTTATGATAGAGGTAGAAAATTTGAATAAGACCTTTACAAAAACTTTAAAAAGAAAAGGTCTAAAAAATTTTTTAAAAAAAGAAAAGAAAAAGTATAAAGCTGTAAATAATGTTAGCTTTAATGTAAAAAAAGGAGAGATAGTAGCCTTTGTTGGTCCAAATGGCGCTGGAAAAAGTACAACTATAAAAATGCTTACAGGAATAATCCATCCAACTAGTGGAAATATAAAAGTTGCAGGATATAACCCAAGTAAAAATAGGAAAGAACTATCTTATAAAATAGGTTGTATGTTTGGACAAAAGTCTAGTTTATGGATGCATTTGCCAGCTATAGATACATATAAGCTTTATGGTGCTATGTATGATGTAGAAAATGAGAAACTTGAGAAAAAAATAGATGAATATGTGAAAATGTTTAATTTAGAAGAAATAATAAATGTTCCTGTTAGAAAATTATCTTTAGGACAAAGAATGATTTGTGAATTGGTAGCTATAATGCTTCATGAACCTGAAATTTTATTTTTAGATGAGCCAACTATAGGATTAGATATTGTTGTAAAAGAAAAGGTAAGAGAAGCAATTTTAAAATTAAATCAGGAAAAAGGAACAACCATATTTTTAACAAGCCATGATTTAGGAGATATAGAAAAGCTTTGCGAAAGAATTATAATTATTGATAAAGGCTGTATTATAAAAGATGAAAGTTTAGAAATGCTGAAAAAAGAATATTTAAAAGAAAGATTTATTTCTCTAAAGTATGAAGAAAATATTGAAAAAATAAAATTTGATTATCCAATTATTGAAGCTAATAACAATAAAGTAACAATAAAAGTAGATACTAGCAAATACTCAATATCAGAAGTATTAGAAAAATTTATGAAATATGGAAATGTAGTAGATTTAGAGGCAATGACAGTTCCACTAGAAGAAGTAATCTATGATATTTATACAAGGGGTGATACTAGATGAGAAAATATATAGAAATATGGAAATATAGTTTAAAGTCAAAGCTAACATTTTTATTAAATTATATGGCTTCTTTATTCTCTTTTGGAATTCATATATTTGTATTTAATGAATTGTGGGATTATATTTTGCAAGGTAAAAGTATAATTGGTTATACAAAGGCAGAGCTCATATGGTACATAATTGTTGCAGAATTTATAATATATTCTTTTGAAACAACATATACCAAAATAGCGAGGATGGTAAAACAAGGAGATATAGCTAATATGCTTATAAAACCGATAGATACTATTGCATATTTTACAACAGAGGCTTCAGCTAATATAGTAAGAGTATTAGTTAATGCAGTTTTTGCTTTATTTTTAGGTATTATATTTGCAGGTCCAATTGAAGTTTCTTTTAGTACGATATTTTTTACAATAATTACTAGTATAATAGGAATTTTTACAGGTATATTTATTCAAATTTTAATTGGAATATTAGCATTTTTTACAGAAGAAAATAAGTCTTTTTGGTTAGTAACACAGAAAATTATATTTTTTCTAGTATTTACACCATTAGAATTTTATCCAGAAATAGTACAAAAAATATTACTTTGTATGCCAACTACGTATATGATTTATGCACCAGCTAAGATTTTTACTGGAACAGATATAACATCTGCAATTGTATTAATTGGAATGGAGATATTAAGTTTGCTAATAATTTATGCTACTCTTAGAATTTTATATAAGAAAGGAGTCAAAAATATAAATGTTAACGGTGGTTAAAAATAATCTAAAATTTATACTATTAAGTATAAAATATAATTTAAAAGCTTGTATGGAATATAAGAAAAGTTTTATAGTTCAAACAATTTTTATGTTTATTAATAATGGCTTCTTTCTAATATTTTGGAATGTTGTTTTTAATATAAATGGAGGAAGTATTAATGAACTAAAAATGAATGATATATTATATATATGGGGATTTGCATCAGCATCTTGGGGAATAGCAAATTTCTTTTTTGGAGGAATTAGAGAGCTGAATAGATATATAATAGAAGGTTCTTTGGATACTTATCTTTTACAACCTAAAAATATGATTTTAAATATAGCTATGTCAAAAAACGATTTTGGAGCATGTGGAGATTTACTATATGGAATTATTTTAAGCATTATTGCAAGTGAAAATATATTCCAATTTGTAACTGCTCTATTTTATATAATTTTAGGAAGCATTATAACAATTAGTTGTTTATTAATAATAAGACTATTAGCTTTTGTATTTGGAGATATTGAACAAATAGTTCATATATATGAAAATAACTTATTTATAACTTTTTCTATATATCCATTTGAAATATTTGGAGGATTTGTAAAAGTATTAATGTATACAGTAATTCCAGTTGTATATGTTGTACACTTTCCAATACAATTAGTAAAACAATTTGATTTGAAAATGTTTTTATGTGTTATATTAGCAACTATATTTTTTGCAAGTATATCAATAATATTGTTTTATAAATCTTTAAAGAAATATGAATCTGGAAATAATATTGCTATGAAAGAATAAACTTTGAATATGTTTATTTCTAAAATACAAAAAAGCCTTAAGTACACGACTTAAGGCTACTTTATATTTGTTAAAATTCTATCATTATAGGTATTTAAAGTCAATATAAAAAATAAAAAATCCTTGTGAAATTCTACAAGGATTTTTATTTTTACTTACAGGATAAAGTAAAAATAAAGATATAAATTTCTTTAAGTCGTGTACTTAAGGAAAGTCCATAAAAATAAACAAATAGGAGAAGTCTATGACTAATTTAATTGTAGGGAAATTAAATAGTTATTTTACAAAGCACTATTATAGATAGTGCTATTTGTGCTGTTTAAATTTTTTGAAATGGTTTCCTTTCAAGAAAACAAAGGTATCATTAGATAAATTTGTTTTTATGGATTGATGGAGAAAAGACTAGATTCTTTTCTCCTAACTAAAAATAGAAAATAAACTTAGGAGGAAAAGCTTAAATGAACGAAAGAAAATCATTTCAATATGTAAAACAAAGAAAGCGGAATAACCTTAATAGCTTTAGTAATATCAATAATAGTAATGTTAATATTAGCAGGAGTAAGTTTAAATGCAGTAATAGGAGATAATGGAATAATTACTCAGGCACAAAATGCAACATATATGCAGAGTGTAGCAGTATTAGAAGAATATTTAAATAATTACTATGTCGAACATTATGAAGAAATGGATGGAGAAGAGAGCAAAGTATTAACATTAACGACCTTAGAACCTTCTTGGTTTTATATACCAGCAAATGAAGGTATAGGAGGATTAAGATATATAGTAGATGCAGAAGGACATGCATTATATTTAATAAAGAAAAGTGGACTTCCAGAAGATATAAAAAATCAAATAAGAGGAGGAGAAGCAGGAGAAGGAACATATACAGACTATGTAAATTTGAATGATGTATATGGAGTAACGTCAGACTTGCAGGTATATTATTGCCAAGAAGGAACAGATACAATAATGGGAATAACAACAGATGAATTAAATTCAGATAATCCATTAAGGGAAGTATTTAATTCAAGTAATAATTCAAATTTATATAATTTATTATCAGATTATGATGTAACAGATAGTGAAGGAAACAAAGACGGAATATTAACGGCAGAAGAGTTAAAGAGTGTAACAAAATTAACAATAAATAGCAGTTCAAATGTAACAGATTTTTCAGCTTTTTATAATTTAGTATCATTAAAGGAATTAACAATAGAAGGAGTAAATTTAAATAATTTAGCAGGAATAGAGAATTGTCCACAATTAAATTATATATATTTTAAAAGTAGCACAGTAGCAGATTATAGTAGTTTAGCAAATGTAAGAAAACTACAATATTTATATGTATACAATATAGATGATAGTGAGCTTACGAAATTATGTACAGGAATACAAAGTGCAGAGTTTAGTAATCTAGAATATTTTGCAGTAACAGGAAACACATCTTATATTTCAAGTACTGCTGTAACAACAAGTGTAGCTAGTGGCAAATCAACAAAAACGATAACTGATTTAAGTCCATTATCTACTTTAAGCGATACTACCAAACAAGCAGTAAAATATTTATCAATACACTGTAATAATATAGAAGGAGATTTAAGAAGTTTAAGTGGATATACAAGTTTAATCTTACTTAGATGTGAATATAACAATTTAACCTCACTAGCAGGGATTGAGAATATGAACGAACTAGTATATCTATGTGGAAGAGGAAATAAATTAGGAACATTAGAAAATGGAAGCAGAGAAGATGTAGAAACAGGAACAGCAATAGCAAGTTTAGCAAATAAAACAAGTTTGCAACAAGTAAATTTAGAGGATAATACAAATCTAGCAAATGTAAGTTATTTTGAAAACGATACGCTAATCAGATATTTATACTTAGGTGGATGTAGTAACACTATGAGTGTACAAGGAATATCAAATATAATATTAGGATGTGGTTCAAAATATAGCTTACCAGTAAAATTCTTAACAGGAACAGTATATGATGTAGCGGAATATTATATACCATCAGAAGTAACTTATGAAGAATTATATTCAGATTTATATGAAAATGAATTTATAACACATTTAAATTTAGAAGGGTGTACAAAATTAACAAATGAAGAGTTTAATACAATACTAAATAGTATGACAAATCTAAAATACTTAACATTAAAAGATAATACAACTTTAACAAGTATAGATTTTATATCAGAAGGAGGAGTAACAAAACTAGTAGAGCTTGATTTAAGAA
>CALXZR010000090.1 GCA_944393295.1 uncultured Clostridia bacterium | reverse complement strand
TACCTCTTTCTTGCTCTTGAGCCATCCAGTCCATTGTAGCAGCACCTTCGTGAACTTCACCAATTTTGTGAGTTTTACCTGTATAGAAAAGAATTCTCTCTGTTGTTGTTGTTTTACCAGCATCAATGTGAGCCATTATTCCTATATTTCTTGTTCTTTCTAGTGGATATTCTCTTCCTGCCATTTAATTTTTTCCTCCTCTCATAATTCTATATTTCATTTATTTTCTCTAAATTAATATCTTTTTCATATTTTAACAAAATTCTAAATCATACACTTTATAATTTGTTAAAATTAATGTCCTATTTAAACTAAAAGATTTACCATTTATAATGTGCGAAAGCTTTATTAGCTTCAGCCATTTTATGAACATCTTCTTTCTTCTTAAATGCTCCACCATTTCCAGCGATTGCATCTAATATTTCACCAGCTAATTTTTCAGCCATTGTTTTTTCATGTCTTTTTCTAGCATACATAACTAACCATCTTAAACCTAAAGTTTGTCTTCTTTCTGGTTTAATCTCTAATGGAACTTGGTATGTTGCACCACCTACTCTTCTTGCTTTTACTTCAAGTACTGGCATAACATTTTCTAATGCAGCTTCGAAAACTTCTAATGGATCTTTTTGTTCTTTTTCTTTAATAATATCAAAAGCTCCATATACAATTCCTTGAGCAACTGATTTTTTACCATCTAACATAACATTATTAATTAACTTTGTAACAACTTTGCTATTGTATAGTGGATCTGGTAAAACATCTCTTTTTGCTATAAATCCTCTTCTTGGCACTATTCTTCCCTCCTTATAAATTTTTAAGATTTTTACATTAATTCATAATGTAAAAAGGTACTCTGAAAAGCTTCTAATCTGCTTTTCCGTAACAGTGCTATTAAAATTTATTTATTGAATAGAATCTTAAGAAATAACCTTCTTCCAATTTAGTTCAATAATCTATCTTAATACACTATTTCTTTTTCTTACAAATTAAATCCTATTTTTTAGGACGTTTTGCACCGTATTTAGATCTAGCTTGCATTCTATCTTTAACACCAGCTGTATCTAATGTTCCTCTAATAATGTGGTATCTAACACCAGGTAAGTCTTTTACCCTTCCACCTCTAATTAGAACAACACTGTGCTCTTGTAAGTTGTGTCCTTCACCTGGAATATATGAAGTAACTTCATAACCATTTGAAAGTTTTACTCTGGCAACTTTTCTTAGAGCTGAGTTTGGTTTTTTAGGTGTTACTGTTTTTACAACTGTACATACGCCTCTTTTTTGTGGTGCTCTATTATTTGTTTGAGTTTTCTTTCTAGAGTTATATCCCTTTTGTAGTGCAGGAGCTGTTGATTTTGTTTGTGTTGTTTTTCTTCCTTTTCTTACTAATTGGTTAATTGTTGGCATTTCTTATGATTCACCTCCTTATTTTTATATATAATCTATTATAACTATAACAGCCAATGTAAAATTATTCCATCTTACACTAGCGTATAATATTTTATCATCTTTATTTTGTAAAGTCAATATTTTTATAAGCTATTTTTTATTATTTCCGTAAGTCTACATTCGTATAAATATTAAATCAAATATGCATTGATTAATTTTCATGCATAAAAATTTAAATAAATATTATTTTCCAAAAGAAAAAGACCAAACAGTCTAAAGCTTTCGCCTTTTCCATTTGGTCTCCCTTTTGCTCAGAATTCTGAGCTGGTCTTGGTCAGTCGTCGTTTACGTTTGATTTCTTTTTGTTCGAAACAATCATTTCAATTGCTCCAAAAACCAGTGCCGACACCAACGTCACAACGGCAACCACCAGAAGTGTTTTAGTTCCATTTTTCAGGATATAGTCCACTAACTGACCGCCGTATTTTGCGGCAACTCCCAGTACCACTACTGCTGCTGCAACACCAACTGTTACAAGCAAGTTCCGAAGTATCGGATTCATGTCCTTCATATGCTCTCCTTTCGGTACCTGTGTTTATTTTAGTCTTTAAGTCGAATAAAACAGTCTCGAAATAAAAACACACAGGTTCTCATATTATAATTATAGCATATTTTTGCAAAAAAATCAAGAAAAAGCTTGAAATATATGCGTTTCAAGCTTTTTTATTTTTGTTCTTCTACAAAAGGTTCTTCTGTATCTGTTTCCACAAAAGTTCTTCTTATTCTTCCTTTTTCATCTCTACTTGTAATTACTCTTTCTTTTTTACCAGTAAATAAAAACTTTATTCCTTCAAGTTTTTTTCCTTTTTCACTTAAAGTCTTTATTCTTGTTAGTCTTCTTTTTTCTGAAAATTTCTTAAAAGATGTTTCTGATTCATATTCTTCTTTCTTAGCTTTTAAATCCTTTTTTAATTGATTTAATTCTATTTGACCTTTTGCAATTGAGCCTTGCTTAAACATACTAAAAAAACTAAATTGATCTCCTACAATTTTGTCCTGAACATGTTTAATTTGCTGCTCAATTTCCTTTATTTCACTTTCGTATTTAGAGTTATTTAATGTATTATTTTCAGTTCCTTGTTGTTCTAATATATCTCTAATATCTAAGTTTCCAAGTATAGATGAATTAAGTCTATTTACTAATTTTTCTTTTTCCTTTTGATAATCAAAATTATTAAGATTTATTATATTATTTGAATTTTCTTGTCCATTTTCATTTGTTCCTACTTTTATTTTAACATTTTGTGGAACATCTAATACTGTAGCAAATCCATTATTTTCACCTTTATATAATAGCAATATAGTTTCTAATAGTCTTCTTTGTTCGTCATTTGCAACTTGTATACTAATACCTTTTATATCTGGTAATCTTTCATCATTTTCAAGTCTTACTAACTCTGCTAGTAAAATATTTCCTGCTTCTTTTTCTGTCAATCCTAAGGCTTGAAAACAAATTCTTTTCTTTTCACTTATACTTTGTGGCATAATATATTACCTCTAGTTCATATTAAAATTAAAAGGCTATACCTTAAATATAGCCTTTTAGATTATGTATATTATTATCTTTCTTCATCTACTGCTTTCTCAAAGCTATCTAAAGTTGCATCTTCTAATTCTTTACCTTTTCCATGTGCTATTTCTCTTGAATTTTTAACAACTTGGTCTGGTCTTCTAGGTTGTAAGTTTGCTTTTTCTTGTTCTAATCTAGCTTTTTCTTGTTCTGCTGCTGCTCTTGCCTGTGAAGCATTTTGTTTTTCTGTTTCTTGTGCAGTTTTTTCTGTTTCTAATTGATTTAATTTTGCTTGTTGTTCTGGAGTTGCAGTTCCATTAGCTCTAGCATTAGCTAGCTCTTGTTGTTTTGTTTGAACTTCTGCTTCAGCTGCTGTTTTATCATTAACTAAAGTAGCATATTCTGTTCCTAAATTAGCTTTTTCTGCTTCTTTAGCAGTTTTTTCTGCAGTTTTACTTTTTGCTTTAGCTTCTTTTTCTCTTAAATCTTTTAATTCATTATATTTTTGTTCACCTAATTTTGTTTTTGCATGATCTTCAATCTCTTTTTCAGCATCTTTTAGTGCTGATTTTTTAGTTTCAAATTTAGAAACTAATTCATTTAATTCATTTCTTTCAGCTTTTGGTTTTGTTCCTGCTATTTTTTGAGGAGTATTTGCTTTACTTCCAAATAATTTTTGGAATATACCAATTTTTGCAAGTTTTCCTTGTAGTTTTCCCCATAAATCTTCTACTTTTGCTAAACCTTTTGCACCTTTATCTTTTAAAGCATTAAATAAGTTTGTAATAGAATCTTTATATGAATTTAAAACAGGTTCAACATTTGCATATTCAACATTTTCACCTTTCAAGAAAGCTTCTTGCATATCTTTTACTTTCTTTAATTCATCTTTAGAAGCTGTGAAAGCAGAATCTAATGTATGAGATTTTTTGAATAATCTTTTATATTCGTTATTTACTCCATCTAATCTCATATCAGCAGTTTCATCATAGTAATAATCTTCTAAAGTTCCTTCTCTTGATTTCTTTCTTAAATCATTTACTAACCAATCATGCCAGTTTTCTACTGTTAGTCCTTCCATTCCAGGTAATGTTGTTAAAGTTTCTGATGCACTTTTATAAACTGTCATAGCATTTTTTAAAGCCTCTCTACTTTCTGGAGAATCATTTGTTTCACATTCTAAAAATGCTTTTCTAACATCTGCATCAGCGTTTCTAAATATATTAATTTGTCTTGTATAATTTCTTATTTCTGGATATAAATCTTCGCTAATATATCCTTTAGCTTTTAAAGCTTGTTTTGCTGCTTCAAATTCTGTTTTTGCAGTATTTTCTTTGTCAGTTAATTCAGCTGGAATATCAGCTTCTTGATTTAATGTGTCAAATCTTGTTTGATCAAAACCAATTGCTGCTATTTGTGTTGCTAAATTAGAAATTTCAGTATCTAATCCAGCAGTTTTTGTTGTATTTTCGTTTATTTTTGCTTCTATCTCACTTAATTTAGTTTTTGCATCTTGCAAAGCTTGCTCTTGAGCTGTTACATCAACTGTTGTAAATGTATTTTTTAATGCATCAATTTCACCTTGAAGTCTTGCAATTTCTGTATCTGCAGCTTGTTCTTTTGTTGTTTCTGCACTAATTTCTTGATCTTTATTAGCAATTTCTCCATCTAATCTTGCTACTTCATTTTCATCTATTCTTTCTGAAACTAAAGCATCTTTAATCTTTGAAATAATTTTTACTTTTCTTTCTTCTAAATTAGCTGTAGCTTTATCAATTGTTTCAACATTTTCTTTTAAAGTTGGTATCTCATATTCACCTTCTGCATTTGGACCTGCTATCATTGCTTCAAAATCCTCTTCAGCTAAGTGTATATTTGCATATTCTGGTCTAGCTGAAATAGCTTTTCTTAAAGCGTTAAGATTTTTTGTGAATGTACCTCTTGTAGTTGCTGCTTTCTTTTTAGTTTCTTCATCTAATATTATATTTGGAATTTTAAGTACTTCTTTATAGCTTTCTGCTAATTTTTGTACTAATCCACCAAAAACTTCATCATTTTTTAAATCTAAAGAAAACTTTTTATTCAATTCTTCTTGAGAATTTTTCTCTTTTCTTTTTGCTTCTATTTCTTCATCGTATTTAATTTCAATAGCTTCTTGTAAATGAGCATTAATTCTAGGATCACTAGCAAATTCTGCTATAATACTTTGCATCTTCGCATTTGCAGTTCTAATGTTATCTTCAGCTTCGCTTTTTGAAGCTCCTAAAGCAATTAATCTATCTCTTTCAGCTGTTGCCTCTTGTAAAGTTTTATTTAAAGCATCTCTTTGGCTTTCTAAGTTTGCTTTCATTGCATCATCTGTTTGCATATTTATAGCTACATTTAATGCATCAATTTGAGTAGTATACTCTCTTATGTTTTTGTTTAAATCTTTAACACTTGCTTTTGCAGTTCTAAATTCTTCTACAATTTGTCTTTTTTGATCTTCAAAAGAACCTAAATCTCTTCTTATCTCTTGTAAATTTTCATTTAATTCTTGTAAAGTTGCCATTTTTCTCTATTTAAGTAACCTTGTTCGTTACTTAAATTACCTCCTTCTTTATTTTTTCTTTTATTCTTTTTCCGCTTCTATTTCTGCTTCCATTCTTGCTAGTTTAGCACTTGTTTCAGCTATTTCTTCAATTAGCTCTTTTCCTTTTTGGTTTAGTTTTGTATCCATTCTCAAAGCTCCTTTCTTATGTATTTATTCATTTTTCTATATTTCCGCATAATTACAACTGTTAACATTATAACATATTTATTACAATGTTTCAATAGTTTTACATAATTTTTTTACATTGTAATTATTTGTTGATTTTATATGGTTTTAAACTTTTAAAATTGCTATTTTTTGAAGACTTATTTCTGCCAATTTAGAATATTTTTGTTTTTTATCTTTAATTTTTTCTGGAAGTTGTGGCAATATTCCAAAATTTGCATTCATAGGCTGAAAATTTTCTCTTTCAGTAGATATATATCCTGCTAAAGCTCCAATTACTGTTTCTTTAGGTAATATAAGTTCTTCTTTTCCTAATATTTGATTTGCTAAATTTATTCCTGCTACTAAACCAGAAGAAATTGACTCTACATATCCCTCTACTCCTGTTATTTGTCCAGCAAAATAAATATTATTGTTTTCTTTTAATTGATATTTACTGTTTAATACTTTTGTAGATTGTATATAAGTATTTCTATGCATTACACCATATTTCATAAAATTAGCTTTTTCTAATCCAGGTATCATTCTAAATACTCTTTTTTGTTCTGGATATTTTAAATTTGTTTGAAAACCTACTATATTATATAAAGTAGCTTCTTTATTATCTTGCCTTAATTGAACAATTGCATATGGTCTATATCCTGTTCTTTTATCTGTAAATCCCACAGGTTTTAGTGGTCCATATCTTAAAGTCTCTATTCCTCTTTTTGCCATTACTTCTATTGGCATACAGCCTTCAAAAATTTCTTTTTTTTCAAAATCATGCAGATTAGCAATTTCTGCATTTATTAGTTCATTATAAAATTTTTCATATTCTTCTTTATTCATGGGAAGATTTATATAGCTTTTCTCCTGATTTTCTATTCTTTCTAGCCAAATATCAATAGCTTCGTCTTTTTTTCTTTCTTGTTCATATCTATTTCCAAAAAAAGCTACATTAAAATCTATTGAATCTTTTTCTATTATTGGTGCTGCAGCATCATAGAAATATAATTGTTCTTCTCCTAATAATTTTTTTATATTTTCAGCTAATTTAGTAGATGTAAGTGGTCCTGTTGCAATAATTATGTATGAGTCTTTTGGCAATTCTTTTATTTCTTCTCTAATTATCTCTATATTTTCATTGTTATTAACAATTTTTGTTACTCTTCTAGAAAATTCATCTCTATCAACAGCTAAAGCTTGTCCTGCCGGAACACTTGTATTATCTGCTATAGGAATTAAATATGAGCCCAGTCTTCTCATTTCTTCTTTTAATAAACCACAAGCATTTGTTAGAAGATTTGATTTAAAGGAATTACTACAAACAATTTCTGCTAAGTTTTCGTTTGTATGTGCCTCAGAAAACTTTTTAGGTTTCATTTCATATAGTTTTACATGAATTCCTCTTTTTGCCAATTGCAAAGCTGCTTCTGTACCGGCAAGTCCTCCTCCAATTACAATAGCTTCTTTATTCATTTATCTTCCTCCTGTATCTTCTGGTCCTGTATGTGCTTCTAATTTTTGTTCTACTTTAACTGTTTCTTCTTTTTGAGCTCTTGCATTATTAGCCTTTAATTGTTCTTGTGATACTTTCCATTCATCTGATCTATTTTCTATCTCTCTATAAGTTTTTTCTACTTTAGAAGCTTCATCTTTTGGTAATTTTTCTTCTGCTGTTTTAACAGCTTTATCTTTAGGCGTCTTTCCTAAATTGTTTACAAACTTTCCTATACCTTCTGCCGCTCTTTGAGAACTATTTACTATAGTTTCTCCAGCTTTTCCTGCCATATCAAAAGTATTTTGTAAAAATTTTAAAAATTTATTTTCTTTAGGTTCTGTTATATCTTGTTTAACTGGCTCTAACATTGGTTCTACTTCTGGTAAGCCATTTCGAATTCTTTCTGTTCTTTCTCGATACATTTTTACTTTATCTTCTAAACCTAAATTAGCAATATCTTTTGTTGCTATTACTTCTCTATTTCCATTTAATATATCTTTTAGTATTTTCTCAGTATCTCTAGATGCTTTTCTGACTTCTCTCCATTTCTTAAATTTATCTATTGCTGTTTCTTTTCCCTCTTCTAGTGGTTTTTCTTTATCTTTTTCAATAGAAGTTTTTATACCTTCTAATAATTCTTGTTGAGTACGTTTATTTAAATCTGTAGTTAAAATTCTCATACATAAAGCAGAACTTCTATATCCTATAGGTAATTTTGCAAGTAATTCTTTTACTTCTACTTTATTCTCTTCAAATCTTTCTTTTGCTTCTGCTTTATCTTGTGGAGATATTTTTCTTTTATTAGATAATTTTTCATCCTTTTTTAAGTTATCTATTTTTGCTTTTAATTCAACCATTAATTGTGAAGTTTCTAAATCTTTTTCTGCGCCTTTTAGACCTGCATAATCAACTTCACGCATTAATCTATCTACAGATATATTTCCCTTCACTGATTTAAGCCTATTCTGACTTAACATTTCTTCTACTTTACTAACGTCCATTTGCTGAATTTCGCTAATAAAATCTCCAAAAATTGCTGGGTTGTTTTTCATAAATATATATACTGCTTTTGAATTAGTATGTGCTGATACATCTTTATATGCTTCTATTCTTTCTTCCTTATTTTGTGGCATTCTTCCATTTACTAAAGCATAATCTCTTTCGCTTAATTTAATATATAATAATTTAACTGTTAAAGCATTTGCACAGTCTATACCATTTATTTCTAATTTATTTAATACTTGTGATATAGCTTCATCTTTTTCACGCACATAGCTTCCCATCCCAAGTTCTCTAATTTGATCTTTTAAAATTTTTACTTTGTCTTTTTCTTTTGATAATATTTTTTGGCTTTCTACTGGTCTTTCTATTCCATCTGAATTCATTATAGCATATTTTACATTATCTATCTTTTTGTCTGCTGTTATAGAATTTAACTTTCTAGTTTCAATAATATCTTTCAACCAAGTACTATCGTGATCAAATTTTGTTCCATATTCTGCATTTATGATATTCAATGCCATATCTTTTGTAACAGTTCCTAAATTTTCAGAAAATACGTTTACACCATTTGATTTTGTTTTTAACAACAATTCTGTAGCTAAAGCCATTCTTTCTTTATCGCCACTCATAGCTGCTATATAGATATCTGTTAAAAATTCACGTTTTTTAAATCTATCCATTTTACGTAATTCTAAAGAATCGTTTTCATCTACATCACCCAAATAGTATTGAAGGTCGTTTTTATTTTTATTATTATTATAGTTTCTTTCAAATTTCTTTGCAAATAAAACCGCTCTTTCAAAGCTTATATTTTTATCTTTATCTAATATCTTTTCTATAAACCTATTATTAGGATTTTGCTCTCTTAGTTGCTCTATTTCTTTAATAAAAGAAAGTTTGTCTTCTTCACTAATATTTTTATCAAAAATATTATACTCATATCCTAAATGTATAAATTCAGCTTCTTCTAAAGTGTCCATTGTATTAAATTTATGAGTCATAATATCTTTATTTTGATTAAATTTAGCACCTTTAATTTCCATACGTTTTACTTTATATCTTATATGGGATTTTTTTTCCTGACCTTCTGGATTTTCCTGTTTTTCTTCTTGTTGTTTTTCAATATCTTTATATTTTTCCATAAATTTTTTTGCAGCAGCTTCATGTCTTTCATATCCTTTATATACCTCATTAGCTTTTTGTTCATCTCCATCACAAGAACCTAGAATCAAATCAAACATCTTCTGCTCTGCACCCATATCTTTTCTTACATTAGAAATATCTAATGTAGCTTCACCTTTATTTTGAGCTAAAATTTCAGATACTGGTATTCCACTCATATCTCTTAGTTGTTCTGCTGAAGAAATTCTATCTATTGTTCCATCATCATTAGTTACAATTCCGTTTTGTACAGTATCTATCTCATATTCTTTAACAGAGTTGATTATTAAATTTAAAGATTGCAAGTCTATATATTCTGGATTTCCTGGAGTTATAGCATCTAAATTCATATACATTTCAACTATAGACTCTAATATCTCTTTCATATTAATTCCAGGTATTTCAGACAAATTTTTATAAACCGTACTTGTTTGTACAGCTTCCATAATTTTATCCCTTTTTAATTCTTCTATAGTTCTTAATTCGTCTAGTGTACGATGAGAATTTTCTTCGTTTTCATTATTCTCATGTTGACGAGACTCAAGAATTCCTGATGTTTCTAAACTATCAATCTCTTCTATTCTTTCGTTCATAGCAAACTTTCCTCTTTAGCTAAAATCCTTACAAATACTATATTATTAATTTTATTATAGCTTTTAATATAAAGTTTTACAATTACAAATCAATTACATTTTTTTATACTTTAAAATACATGTATTTCCGTAAACAAAAAGGCTTTAAAAAAAATTCAAGATATAATATCTTGAATTTCTTTTTTATTATTTATTAGATTTTTTTGTGGTTTTCTTACCAGTTTTTTTTGTAGAAGTTTTCTTTGCTGTTTTTTTCTTTTTAGTTTTTGCATTTTCTTCTTTTATTTCTGATAAATCTTCTTCACTTTCAACAAATTTTTCTCCTGGTTTTGGTTTATTCCAAGAAATATAATTACAACTTGCTGGATTATTTTCACAAATATAGTAAGTTCTATGTTTTTTAGTTTTTCTAATTTGAACTTTTGCTCCACACTTTGGGCAAGGAACA
This sequence comes from uncultured Clostridia bacterium, assembly GCA_944393295.1. The sequence goes on along the minus strand of CALXZR010000090.1, from coordinate 7,527 downwards.
TCTATCGTTTCAATAAATGGTTTAGCATTCTTGCATTCTGGATAACCAGGACAAGCTAAAAACTTTCCATATCTTCCATATTTAATAACCATCATTCTTCCACAAAATTCACAAGGCACATCAGAAACTTCATCCTCTAATTTCACATGTTCTAATTCTTTCTCCACTTTTTCCACTATTTGTTCAAAAGGTGTGTAAAATTCCCTTATTACATCTTTCCAGTTTTCATTTCCTTCTGCTATTTTATCAAATTCATTTTCCATTTGTGCTGTAAATTCTACATTTATAATATCTCCAAAATTTTCAATAAGTAATTTATTTACTATTTTACCCAAATCTGTTGGTACTAATTGTTTTTGAAGTTTTTCTATATATCTTCTTGCTAAAATTGTTGTAATTATAGGAGCATAAGTACTTGGTCTACCTATTCCTTTTTCTTCTAATGTTTTTACAAGGCTTGCTTCAGTGTATCTTGCTGGTGGTTCTGTAAAACTTTGCTTAGAAGTTAATTCTTCTTTTTTTACTTGTTCTCCTTCTTTTAGTTCAGGAATTTTTGTAAATTCCTCTTCTTTTGTATTTTCTTCTGTTTCAACATATAAAGTCATAAAGCCTTTAAATTTTATTGTCTGACCATTTGCTTTAAAATCATATTTATCTGCTGATATCGTAGCTGAAATAGTATCATATATTGCTGAAGACATTTGACTTGCTAAAAATCTATTGTAAATTAACTTATATAATTTATATTGATCTGGAGTTAAACTATTTTTTATATCTTCTGGTTTAAGCTCAATATGAGCAGGTCTAATAGCTTCATGGGCATCTTGAGCTTCTGATTTTGTCTTATAAAAACGATTCTCATAATATTCTGGTCCATAAATTTTTTCTATTTGCTCTTTTGCAGCTAGCCTTGCTTCATTTGAAATTCTTGTTGAATCAGTTCTCATATAAGTTATTAAACCAGTTTCTCCATACTCTGGTAATTTTACACCTTCATATAAACCTTGAGCCACAGACATAGTTTTCTTAATTGCAAAATTTAATTTTCTAGACGCTTCCTGTTGCATAGTACTTGTAGTAAATGGTGGTGCAGGGTTTCTCTTTTTTTCACCTTTTTTAATTTCTTTAACTATATATTTTTCTTTATCTATTTTATTTATAATTTCTTCAACATCTTCTTGCTTATGAAGATCAACTTTTTTTCCATCTATTCCATAAAATTTTGCTTGAAACTTTGTTTTAGTTTTTTTATCTGATGCAATTAAATATATATTCCAATATTCTTCTGCTATGAATTTTTCAATTTCTTCTTCCCTATCTACTATCAACTTTACAGCAACTGACTGAACTCTACCAGCTGATAATCCTCTTTTAACTTTTTTCCATAATACTGGGCTTATTTTATAACCAACAATTCTATCTAGAACTCTACGAGCTTGCTGAGCATTTGTTAAATTTAAATCTATCTTTCTTGGATTTGCTATTCCATTTTTTACAGCAGTTTTTGTAATCTCATTAAAAGTTACTCTACATAAATTATTTGTATCTATTCCTAAAATATACGCTAAATGCCAAGCTATAGCTTCTCCTTCACGATCAGGGTCAGTTGCTAAGTAAACAGTTTTCGCATCTTTTGCATCTTTTTTTAAAGAATTTATCAAGCTAGCTTTTCCTCTAATATTTATATATTGTGGTTCAAAATTATTTTCTATATCTATGCCTAATTTTGATTTTGGTAAATCCCTTATATGACCCATAGAAGCAACAACTTTGCTTTTTCCACCTAAAAATTTCTTAATTGTATTAGCTTTTGCAGGTGATTCTACTATAACTAATTTATCAATCATCTATTTTACTCCTAAAACTTTATTTACTTTTGTATTGTAATTCAATATTTACTATTTTGCAAGTATTATTCATTAAATAGTTATTTTTGTTTAAATAACTAAAGAAAAGGTATCAATAGACACCTTTATTTAATATTTTTATTTTAGAATTTGTTTTATCTCATAATAAATTTTTTCTTCTACATCTTTTGGAGCTAATGAGTTTGCTAATCTTCCCATTTCTTCTAATTCTGATTTTTTGTCTATAACATTGTCCACAGCTTCAGCTAGATTTATTTCATTTAAATCTTTATTTAATATAATTTTTGCAGCTCCTATTTTTTCTAGAACTCTTGCATTATCCTCTTGTCTATTTGCTGACATTGAAGGTAATGGGATAAATATTGCTGGTTTTCCAACAATTGCAACTTCTGTAATTGTCATAGCACCACTTCTACAAATAAATAAATCAGAAATATTCATCATTTCTTCCATATTATAAATATATGGAACTATTTTTACGTTTGGAATTGAATTTATATACATATTAGCTTTCTCAAAAGCTTCTTTTATTTCATCAAACTGTTTTGGACCTGTAGCCCAAATAATTTGATAATTCTTATTCAAATTTTTTTCTATTAATTTTTGAACAGCTTCGTTTATTACTTTAGCACCTTGACTTCCACCAAAAATCAACACTATTGGCATTTCATTTTTTATGCCTAATTCCTTTAATATTTCTCTTTTTCTTTCTTTTGTAATATTTAATTTTCTTATTTTGGTTGGAGTTCCAGTTACAACTATTTTTTTAGCATTTGTAAGTTTATTTTTTGCTTCTTCAAAACCTACTAATACTAAGTCTGTTTCTTTTGCAAACATTTTAACAGCTCTACCTGGATATGCATTACTTTCATGTAGTACAGTTGGAATATTTTTTGAAATAGCTGCTGCAAATACAGGTCCACAAATATAGCCTCCTGTACCTATTACTACATCTGGTTTAAATTCTTCTATAAAAGCTTTTACTTCTTTTTTACTATGTATAGTTTGCAATATATGTTTAATATTTTTAATTGATAATTCTTTTTTTAGACCATAAGCTTCTATTCTTTTTAGTTTGTATCCAGCTCTTGGAACTAAATCATTTTCTAAGCCACGATTTGTTCCAAAAAACACAATTTCTGAATCTGGTTCTTTTTCTTTTATTTTGTTAGCAATAGCAATTCCAGGATTAATATGTCCCCCTGTTCCTGCTGCTGAAATTATTACTTTCATATATTCTCCTTCTATTTTTGATTACAATGTCTTGATATATTTAGTAGCAATCCAACTGCAACTAAATCTACAATTATTGCTGTTCCACCGTAACTAAAGAAAGGTAATGGCATTCCTGTAACTGGCATAGTATTTGTAACAACTGCAATATTTATAATAGCTTGAATTCCTATCATAGTTACTATTCCTATAGCAATTAAACTAGAAAAAGTATCTGGAGCCTTCATAGCAATTACAATACCTCTCCAAATAAATATACCAAATAATATAATTACAAATGCACAACCAAAAAATCCTAATTCTTCTGCAAGTACAGCAAAAATAAAATCATTATGTGGTTCTGGTAAATATAAATATTTTTGTTTACTTTCTCCTAAACCAACTCCAAATAAACCTCCTGATGCAATAGTATATAAACTTTGTAATATTTGCCATCCTTTTCCTTTTGGATCTGACTCAGGATTTAACCAAACTTGAATTCTGTTTTTTCTAAAGCTTTCATCAGTAGCTTCTGATACTTTTCCAAAATCTTTTATAGTACTATATCCCACATATGCACAAGCTGCCATTATTCCAGCTATTACGATATGTCCTAATCTAGTTCCTGCAATAAACATTTGAACAATTGTTATCATTCCTATAACAAAAGTTGCACTAAAATGATTTTGTAAATAATATATTGAAAAAACAACAGGTAATAATAAAGCAAGTGGTATTAAGCATCCATGAAAAAATGATTTTATTTTTCCATTTTCTTTTACTTCACTTAAATATGCTGCATAAAAAACTATAAATCCTAATTTTGCAAGCTCTGATGGTTGGAAGTTAAATCCAAACAAAACTATCCATCTTTTAGCTCCTCCACCTTCACTACCAAAAAGACCTGTATATATTAGTAAAGCATTAACAACTATGTAAATAAGCCATTTTAATTTTTTGTAAATATTATAGTCTACTTTTGAAATAACTATCATACCAGCAATTCCTATTCCTGCTGAAATAGCTTGCTTTGTTACATATTTATAGCTATTACCCTCTTCAGATAGCGAAGCTGGTGAACTTGCTGAAAGTACCATTATTATCCCTAATGCTAACAAAAGCATAGTTACTACCCAAATTACATAGTCACTAGCACCTTTAGTGAATAACCTCCATTTTTTATTTTTTTGTACCATTTTCTTTTGTTCCTTTCAAATTAAACTGAAAAAATTCCAATTACTGAAGCAATTAATGTAACTAATGAAAAAACTACTACTACTCTATTTTCTCTCCAGCCTGAAAGTTCAAAATGATGATGTAGTGGAGCCATTCTAAATAGTCGTTTTCCTGTTTTTCTAAAATAGATAACTTGCATTATATCAGATATTGTCTCTAATACTGGTATAATTGCTATGATAACAAGCAATAATGGATTTTTTAAATAAATTGCAGTACTTGCTAAAACTCCACCTAAAAATATAGAACCTGTATCTCCCATAAAGATCTTTGCCGGATGAAAATTATATACTAAAAATCCTATGCAACTTCCTGCTACTACACTTGTTAATATTGATAAAGATTCATTACCCATCTTTAAAGAAATAATAGACAAAGCTGTCATCATTATTGCAGAAACACTTCCATTTAAGCCATCTACTCCATCTGTTAAATTAACAGCATTTGTAGTTCCTAACATAACAAAAATTGTAAATGGAATATAAATCCATACTGGTAATGAAATAAAAATATCTGTAAAAGGTATCCTTATATCTGTTCCAATATCTGTAAAATTTGTTAAAAATATTGTATATGCAGTAGCTATAATTAAAAGTCCAAACATTTTTAATTTTGGATTTAAACCTTCTGTATTTTTTAAAATTACCTTTTTAAAATCATCTATAAAACCTACTAGTCCAAAACCTATACTAGTTAGTCCTACAGCTAATATTGTTTTTATAGCTTCAAAGTTGCCTTTATTTAGTATGCAAAATATTATTAAAAATAAAAGCAACACTATTATCATTGCAACTCCTCCCATTGTTGGAGTTCCCTGTTTTTTTAAATGTGATCTTGGTCCGTCATATCTTTCACTTTGACCTACTTTCAGCTTTTTTAAAAACGGTATTAATATTTTTTCTAGTAATGCTGAAACTATAAAAGCAATTACCAAGTACATTATTTGTAATTTCATAAATTTCTCCTTTTGAATTATTATTTCTTGTTTTCTATATTTAGTTCTTTAATTATATCCTTTACAATCTCTCTTTCGTCAAAAGGATATTTTACACCATTTATTTCTTGATATGGTTCATGCCCTTTTCCTGCAAGAACTACAATATCTTTATTATTCATCATTTTTATAGCTTCTTTTATTGCTTCTCTTCTATCAACAATAACAGTATATTTTCCCTTTGTTTTCTTTATTCCTTCTTCTATTTCTTTTATAATTTCTTCTGGTTCTTCTGTTCTTGGATTATCTGTTGTAATAATAGAAAAATCAGCTACTCTTCCTGATACTTCTCCCATTTCTGGTCTTTTATGCTTATCTCTATCTCCTCCACATCCAAAAACACATATTACTCTGCCTTTTGTGTAGCTTTTTACTGCTTGCAAAATATTTTCTAGGCTTTCCGCTGTATGAGCATAATCAATCATTATTGCAAGTTCTGCCTTATTTGGTACAAGCTCACTTCTTCCTGAAACTGTTATATTTTCCAAAGCTTCCTTCATATTTTCTGTACTTACACCTAAATACTCTGTTACAGCAATAGCAGCTAAGCTATTATATACACTAAATCTTCCAGGAATATTTACTTTTATTCTTTCATTTTTTCCATGAATTTTAACTTTATAATCAACACTGATGTTTGTAATTGTAATGTCTTTTGCTAAATAATCTGCAGTATTATCTATTCCATAAGTTTTAAAAGAACAAGATTTTATTGTATTTACAATTTTAATTCCTTTAAAGTCATCAAAGTTTACAAAACCTTTTCTACACATTGTAAATAGTTTTTTCTTTGATTCAAAATAATCTTCTAAATCTGTATGTTCTTTTTCACTAATATGATCTTTATATAAATTTGTAAATACTCCTATATCAAAATCGCATCCAGCTACTCTATTTAATTTTAAGCTTTGTGAAGACACTTCCATTACTACATAATCCATTTTTTCTTTTACCATTTGATAAAACATTCTTTGTAAGTCTAGACTTTCTGGAGTTGTTCTTGTACTTTTACCAATACTGTCTTCACCTATATAATTCTCTATAGTTCCTATTAAACCTACTTTATAGCCTTGTTTTTCTAAAATTGTTTTTATCATAAAAGTTGTTGTAGTTTTTCCTTTTGTCCCAGTAACACCAATTAATTTAAATTTTCTAGATGGATTATCATAGAAATTACAAGATGCAATAGCCAAAGCATATCTTGTATCTTCTGCAATAATAACTGTTATACCTGCTGGAATTTTTATTCCTTTTAAATCAGCATTCATATCTAGCATAACAGCAATAGCTCCATTTTTTATTGCTTCTTCTACAAATTTATGTCCATCTACATCAAAACCCTTTATTGCTACAAACAAAGAATTTTGTGTTACTTTTTTAGAATTATTTTCTACATTAGATATATCTAAATCTACATTTCCTCTTATTTTAATATTTTTTATTCCTTCTAAAACTTTTTTAAGTTCCATTTAAAGCCTCCAAACATATTAAAATTCAATCATATTATATAGCAAAAAGAAAAATTTGTACAGTAATTCCCTAATTAAATGTATTAAAAAATATCATTTTTATTACAATTATTATATATTTAACTCTCTTAAAACCTAAAAACTATAATATTTGATTAATAAATTTAACAATAAAAAATTTTATGAATAAAATATAACATAAAAAAATTTAAAATGAAAGGTGTTATTAATATGTCGATTTTTTTAAGTGCAAAAGCTCATATAAAAGGTGGAAAACTATATCCTAAAATAGATGGTATCGTTACTTTTAAACAAACATTAAATGGTGTATTAGTTACTGCTAAAATTACAGGATTACCTAAAGCTTCTAATAAATGCACTGGCAGATTTTTTGGATTTCATATACATGAAGGAACTTCTTGCTCTGGAACTTTAGATGATGAATTTGCAAATGCAAAAACTCACTTAAATCTAAATAATTGTCCTCATCCATTTCATAGTGGAGATTTACCTCCTTTACTAGAAAATAATGGTTATGCATATATGAGTGTACTAGTAAATAAATTTAAAATTTCTGATATAATTGGCAAAGTAATAATTATTCATGATTCACCAGATGACTTTAAAACTCAACCAAGTGGAAATTCTGGAATTAAAATTGCTTGTGGCAAAATAGAAAAATAGAACTCTATCCGAGTTCTATTTAAATAATTTATTGCTTCTTCATATTTTTTAGTCAGACGCTTTC
>CALXZR010000089.1 GCA_944393295.1 uncultured Clostridia bacterium | reverse complement strand
GACCCGTTCAACGGGTCATAAGAGACGCATGCGTCGGAACAGCTATGAGCCTTGAGGCTCTGCTTGTAACATAGCCTTTTAGGCGTTATGAGTAAAAAGCCCCCGGCTTAGCCGGGGGATAATTACTATTCTTAGGAAAGTTATCCATGATAGTGGTGAGTTTCCTTAGAAGATAGTTATGGAAGAATTAGATTTTCTTATGTGGCTTTGCCACTTAGAAAATTTTATTCTTGTTTTTTAAGAAAAATAGGTTGTTTTTTAGTGTTAGAATATGATATATTATAAATGGAATATTAGCAAATTATATGGAGGTTTAAATGGGTAGAGGAAAAAGATATGACAATGAACCAAAGTTAAATATAAAAAAAGTAATAGCTACTATTGTCGCAATAATTGTTTGCATTATGTTTATATTATCTTTAAAAAATCTATTAACAAAAGAGAATAAACCTGAAGAAGTAGTTAATGTTGAAACTTATTTTTCATCAATGCAAGATGGAAAATGGGGAGTAATAGATAATAAAGGAAATGAGATTATTCCTTTAAATTATAATGAAATGGTAATTATACCAAATAAAACAAAAGATATATTTATAGCTTTAGAAAATGTTAATTATGAAGCTGGAACATATACTACAAAAGTATTAAATAAAGAAAATAAGGAAATTTTGACTGAATATAATCAAGTTGAAGCAATTCAAAATAGCTTAAATTCTAATATATGGTATGAAGACGATGTTTTAACATATTCTGAAAATGGAAAATATGGACTTATAAATTTTAGTGGTAAAAAAATTACAGATGCTATATACGATAGGATATACGCTTTGGAAGGCGTAGAAAAAAGCATTGTTGTAGAGCAAGATGGAAAATTAGGATTAATAAGTTTAGAACAAGTAATTTTAGAGCCAGAATACTTAGAAATAAAAACTGTAACTCCAAATAATTCTTCTGCTGGTTATATTGTAAAAAATGCAGATAACAAATATGGAATTATCGATTCTAATAAGAAAGCTGTATTAGACTTTAAATATGATGAAATTGCTAGTGTTACGGGAAATGGTTTTTATGTTGTAAGAGAAAATGGTACTTTAAAAATTATAGATAAGGATGGAAATACAAAATTAGACACAGGATTTGATGAAGTAGTATCAATAAATGGAGAAGAATTTATAGTTAAATCAAATGGAAAATGCGGAGTAATAAATATAAACGGAGAAAGCATAATTCCTACGGAATACGATTCTTTAGCAATTGCATTCGATAAAAATTACATTGCTTCTAGAGATGGAAAATATGGAATGATAACTGCTGAAAATGCTGAAGCCGTAGAATTTAAATATACTCAAATGTATTATCGTTCAGAATCTAATTTTGTGGAAGCAGAAAAAGAAAATTATAAAACAGATATAATAGATAGTAATTTTAATGTGGTCTTAGAAGATATTATTATTTCAGAAGTAAATAACGAAATAGGTTATTTAAGAATAAGAAAAGATGATGATTATAAATATTACAATTTTAAATTTGAGGAAAAAAGACCTCAAGATATTTTAACAGCGAATACTCTATTTTTAGTAAAAGAGAACGGTAAATATGGTTATCAAAATAGAAATGGTGAATTAGTAGTAGACTATATATATGATGATGCTAGGGAACAAAATGAATTTGGCTATTGCGCTGTTAAAAAAGATGGTGTATGGGGAGCTTTAAAATCTGACGGTACAGTAATACTAGAGCCAAGTGTTAATTTAGATAATAATTTATATATAAATTTTATAGATAGTTGGCATCTATTTGAAGATAATACTTTAAATACATATACCAAATAACAGAAGAAAAAAGGAAGGTAATCTAAATTGGAACTAAAGACAAAATATCAATATACTAACTTCGTTTATCCATATATAGTTGATGAAACTAGATATGATAAATATATGTTAAGATTATTAAAGGATAAAAACTGTAAATTAAAATTATTTGAAAAAGAAAAAGATTTAGATATTTATAATTTCTTTTTACCATATATAAGAAATTATTTATTTCCAACTTTTGAACTTAGAAACGAAAAACTTAGAGATTTTAACAATTTATCAATAGAAAATAAAAGTAAAGTTATTTCTAAGCACAATATGGTTTGCTTTGAATATTATTTAGATGAAAATATTCAAGGAAAAATGGGAGAAGAAGATGGAATTTTCTTTGATATAGAGAAAATAGAAATAATTTGTTTTAAAACAGGAATTTGTTTTTTAGTTTTGAAAACTCATATAGAAGGTACAGAAAATTTTTCAGATATTTTAGATTTTAATTATAGATTTAAAACTTTATGTTCAGAATTCTTTGAGCTTAAAGACTATGAAAATATAAAAATCCAAACTAATGCTTTTAAGGATATTAAAGACATTAAAGAATTTACGCAAATGATTACAGGCGTAAATAAAAAGAAAAATATTGTAGAACAAGAGCAATTAGATGATTCACAATTTTATAATTATTCATATGTATGTGTTGAAAGTGATAAATGGAATGAAAAGAATGATTTTGCATCAATAGAGAATGAATTTTTAAAATATGCAAATGTATTGCCAAGTAATTATGCTTCAGACTTTGATAAAGAAAATATAGAGCAAAATTTGCATATTATTGAAAAGATGAAATATTCAAAAACAGCAATTACTAAAACAAATTGTAATTTAATGTGTTCAGGAATCGATACTTACAATTATACTAAATTACCATTTGAGTATGAAAATGAATATTTCTATACTTATATTTTAGTCTTATATAAAAAACTTTTCTTAAAGAAGACAAGTTCCCAAATTAAGGACTATGATAAAATTTCAAAGATGAGATTAGATTTTATAAATTTTACTAAAACACTTTGGGAAAAAGAAATAACGATAGACGATACAGGAACTCTATTTTATAGAACTCTTGAAAAAACACTTGAATTAGAAGAAATTTACGACGAAATAAAAACAAAATATGAAATTATATATAAGGATTTAAATATTGAGAAAAATAATGTGTATTATTCTATAATTGTTATTTTACTAATTTTTTCTCTAATATTTAATACAATAAACATTATATTTTTAATGTATTTATTAGCTTAAGTTATAGAAGGAATTTAATATGAAAATTACATGTGGTACTGATATTATAGAAATAGATAGAATAAAAAGGGCAATAGATAATTTAGGAAGTAAATTTTTAAAAAGAATTTTTACAGAAAGAGAAATAGAATACTGTGAAAGCCATAAAAATCAAAAGTATGAACATTATGCAGCTAGGTTTGCAGCTAAAGAAGCGGTATTTAAAGCTATAAGTCAAAAAAAAGATACTTTAGACTGGAATAAATTAGAAATAGTAAATCTGCCAAACGGAAAACCTAAATTAAATATTTTAGAAGAAATTGAAGACTTAGAAGATATAGATATTAGTATAACTCATTGTAAAGCTTACGCATCTGCAAGTGTCGTAGCAGTTTTAAAAAAATAATATTGGAGGGTAAAGTGCAATTTTTTGATTCACATGCTCATTATAATGATGAGAAATTTAATGGAGATAAACAAATATTAGAGGAAATATATAAAGAAAATGTAACTCGCATAGTTTGTGCGGGTTATAATTTATCTTCTAGTATAGAGGCAATTAATATAGCTAAAGAAAAAGACTTTGTTTTTGCTACTTGTGGTATTTCGCCAAATGATATCGAAGATAGAGATAATTTTTATAAATTAGAAGAATTACTAAAAAACAAAAAAGTTGTAGCCATTGGAGAGATAGGATTAGATTATTATTGGAATAAAGAAAACAAAGATCTTCAAAAGGCTTTATTTGTAAAACAGATAGATTTAGCTAATAAATATAATCTACCAATAGTAATACACACAAGAGAAGCTACGATAGATACTATAAAAATATTAAAAGAACATACTTGCAATAAAAAGGGAGTTTTTCATTGTTGTCCCTTAAATCAAGAACTTATAAAAGAAGGCTTGAGTTTAGGTTTTTATATATCTTTTAGTGGAAATATCACATTTAAAAATGCAAAAGCTGAGCCTTGTATTTCTCTAGTTCCTATGGATAGGATTTTAATAGAAACAGATAGTCCATATCTTACACCAGAGCCATATAGAGGGACAAGAAATGATTCTAGAAAAGTAAAATTAGTTGCTGAAAAAATTGCTCAAGTAAAGAATTTAACTTTAGATGAGGTAGCAAGGATTACATATAATAATGCAAATACAATTTTTGAAATAAGCTAAACTAGAAGTTTGGCTTATTTTTTTGGGAAAAATATAGAAAATAAAATCCATACAATGCCTAATTTCGTAAGAAAAGGGCTAAAAATGCAGTAAAATGTAATAAAAACTTAATAAAAAAGAATTAAAATCGCTTGAAAGTGTATCCGTAAGCAGAAAAGACACACTTCAAAAAAAAGGAAAAAAAGCCATATTGCAAAAAAAATCAAAAATGCTATCATATATCTAACGAAAAAAAATCAGGAGGGAGTATATTATGAAGAAAAAAATGTTAATCTCAATAGCATTGATTTTCGTTATGTTATTGAACTACATCGTACCTTTTTCATTAGCTAATGCAGAAGCAAATAGTGATGTAGAACTTACATTAAATGGTGATTTATACCAAGCAATTAAAAACAATTTAGTTGCTTTAGGCGTTACAGCTGAATATAATGATGCTCAACGTACTATGAAAATCAGCCAAGCTGCTATAGATAGTGTTACTTCTTTAAATTTATCTAATAGTGGTATATCTGATTTAACTGGTTTAGACACTTTTAGAAATGTAACTTCTATTGACTTATCAGCAAATGAATTAGATACAGAAAGCAATCTAGAAGTATTAAATGCATTAAATTTAAGCTTTTTAGATTTATCATCTAATGAAATTAAAGACGTTAGCATGATTACAAATATTGATTCAATAGCTACTTTAAATTTACATAACCAAAAGTTTAATGTAATTGAAATAGTAGAAATTGATGAAAGTACAGAATCAGATCAATCAGTTGAAGCAACTTATGCTTTACCTCAAATTTTAAGTTATGGTGGATTATTAAAACCAGAATGGTTACCAGAAACAAAGTATCCAAGTGGTTCTGATCCAGCTCCATATGTAAATTGGACAAAATTTGATGGTAAGAATATTACTATTGTAACTGGTTCTAAAGAAAGTACAAGTTATAAACCATATTATGGAATGACAAAAGTAGCAGTAGAAGTTACTGATTCTAAAAATACATTATATAACTCAAAAATTAACTTGTATTATATAACAGTTAGCTCTGAAGAAAGAGGAATTGTATTTAAAGATGCAAATCTTTATAAAGCAGTAAAAGAACAATTAACAAAAGATCAAAGAGTTAATACAGATTTAACTGAATATACAACAAAGGAAAACTTATATTCAAGAAATTATGATGAACCATTAGTTCTTGTTATAAGTATCGATAATTTAATAAATAAAATTCCAAGTTTAATTTTAACAGATAAAAAAATTGAAGATATTACTGGATTAGAAAAATTTGTTGGACTAGAAAAAGAATTAAACTTAGAAGGAAACTATATTGAAAGTATTGAAAAAATAATTGAATTAAAAAGAAATAAACTTGAAGAACAAGAAAAATTAAGAAGTAGAGTTCAAAAACAAATAGAATATATTAAAACTAGTGTAGATGCTATAGAAGAAGCTAAAGGAAATATTGAAGAAGAAAATAAAAAAGTAAGTACTTTACAAACAGAAATATCTACTTTAAAAGCTGAAATTGAAGCTTTAGAAGGAGAATCTGGAAAAGAAACTGAATTAAAAGCAAAACAAGATCAACTTAAAGAAAAAGAAGAAGAGCTAAACGCTTCTTTAACAATAATTGCTAATAATCAAAATACACAAAATCAACAAACAGGATATTTAGAAGGTAGATTAGAAAAATTATATAATATTTATAAAAAATCATATAAACTTGCTAGAATTGCAAGTGTTGAGTTAAGCTCATTAACAGATGAAGAATTTAAAAATTTAACTTATGAACAAGCTAAAAGTATTTTTGAAAAAGAAACAGCAAGATTAGCAGAAGTAGAAGCTAATTTAGCTGGATATGAGGCAAAATATATAATTGACGAATTTAGTATTCCAACAGTAACAAATGTTGTTGTAAAGAATGAAGAAACAGATATGGACGAATCAAAAGTTGTAGCTATAGAAAATCCTATTGCATCATATTTTAAAGATTATGCAAAAAATCATGAAGATTGGACTTTAACAGATATAAAAACATTTTTAGCTAAAGTAAGATATATGTCTACAGTAATGGAAATGATGAATTACTGTACACTTGAAAGATTATATTCAGGAACAACAACATGTTATGCTGAGAAATATTTAGATGATGAAATTAATTCTAGAACATGGAATGGAGAAAGTACAGCAGATTTAGTAGATATAAAATCAAATTTAACTACAATCAAATCAACTTTCTCAAGTGAATATGGATACAATTGCACAGGAACTGTAGAATATGAAGAAAATGAAGATGTATATGCAATAGCAAAAAGATTTAGTACAGCAACTCAAGAAGAAATTAATGCATATATAACAGTTCCAATGTTAAAAGTTTTAAATGTAAGAAGAAATTTAATTGAATCAATTGATGGAATTGAAGAATTAAATGAATTACAAGAATTATATGTTGGAGATAACGAATTAGTAAATATAGATACAGTAGATTGGTCACAAATGGTAGATTTAAAGAAATTAGATTTATCTTATAATAGCATTAGTGAAATAAAATGCTTAGAAGTTATCTCTAAATTAGAAGAGTTAGATCTTTCTAAAAACTTAATTACAGGAGCATTTGATTTTACAATATCAGGAATGCCAAATCTTAAAAAATTAAATATGTCATATAACTCAATAGATGATATTGAATATTTAAGAACACAATTAACCTTTGTTGCAAGAGGTGAAGGTTATGATGATATAGCTTCATATTTAGAAGCAGGTTTATTTGATGTAAGATTTTACGGTCAAATATTATCAATGGACTTAAGTTTAGTTCAAATGGGAAAAACTACTTATGTAGATTTACCAAATATATTTAGACAAGCAGAAGAAATGGATCATGCAAGAACATCATTTGGTATAAATAGTATTTTTGGAAATGTTACAAATGATGGTAAACAAGCATTGCTAGATACAAGCAGATTAGGAGATCAAACAGCTCAAGTATCTATAGTAGATACAGATGCTTTAAAACCTGGAATTTGTAGTGGTACTTATTGTACAATTAAATATACTGTAACTGAAAAGCCAGTTGTTGATCCAGATCCAGATGACCCAACAAATGACCCAACTAACGATCCAACAAACGATCCAACTAACGACCCAACAAATGACCCAACAAACGATCCAACTAATGATCCAACTAACGACCCAACAAATGATCCAACAAATGATCCAACAGAAGATATAACATTAGGATACGAAACAAAAGGTGATCAAATAATAGGAGTATCTCCAAAAACAGAAGTTGCAACATTTATCACAAAATTAACTGAAGACTTAAATGTTGTAGTAGTTGTTGAAGGTGAAGATGGTTCACAATCAGTAATTCAAGGATATGTTGGAACAGGTATGATAGCAGTTCTTTATGATGATGAAAATCAAGCTGTTGCAGCTTACGAAATTGTAGTAAAAGGTGATGTGAATGGTGATGGATTAGCTAATGCTGCAGATTCTAATTTAATCAAAGCATATAGAGCTGAAATTCAAGATTTAACAGGACCATTTAAAGAAGCAGCCGATATTAATCAGGATAGTAGTATAGATGCAATAGATTCCAGATTATTACTATATCATAGAGCTGAAATTCCAGGATACATTTTATAATTAAATAAAAAAGAGAAGTAAGAAATATAAACTTACTTCTCTTTAGAAAAAAAATGAAAAAAAGATAAAAATTACAAAAAAAATGTAAAAAATAAGTATTGCATTTTATATTGAAAAATGATATTCTTATTATGTAGAATATACAAAATAAGGAGAAAACTATGAAAAAAAGATTAATAGCAGTATATATTTTTATAGTAATATTGTTACTTTGCAATTGTGTATATGCAGCTTTTGATGCTGATTTAATGTTAACTTATAATAAAAATACAGTAAAAGCTGGAGATACAATAACAGTAACTTTGAATGTAAATAATATCACAGGAACAGATAAAGGTGTAGAAAATATTGAGGGATATATAAATATAGATGAAAATATTATAGAATCTCTAACAGCAAGCTGCATTGTAACTGATTCTGATGGAAAAGTTGTAATAGGAGATATGAAATTGGATTTAGAAGATCTTACTAATGCAACTGGAACAGACAGTTTAAAAGAAAATGGTGTAGCATTCAATGGAAAACCAATATCTGGAAATGATTCAAAAATTATAATTGATTTACCAACTCCAATAAAAGAAGATACAGATATATTAACACTTAATTTTAAAGTAAAAGAAGATGCTGCAGTTGGATATTTTGCTAAGGCAATTTCTTACGATATGTTTGTAATATACTCAGGAGAAGACAAAACTGTGTCTGCATCTGCTGATTTAGATATTACAGTAGAAGAAACAGAAACTCCAGAGACACCAGAACACGAACATAATTGGGTAGAAAATAAAGATAAAAGTAAAGCAGCAACTTGTACAGAAGATGGATATATCTTTTATGAGTGTAGTATATGTGATGAAACAAAAACAGAAGTTGTAAAAGCAACAGGACATCATTTTGGAGAATGGAAAGTAACAAAAGAAGCAACTGTAACAGAAGAAGGACAAAGAGAAAGAAAATGTGAAGACTGTGATTATGTAGAAACAGAAACAATTGCAAAATTAGAATCAAATGGAAACGATGACGATAATGATAATCCTACAAATAATGATACAGATGAAAATGATGATAATAATGGTGCTGCTAATAATACAGATACACAAGGTAATGTGACAGATAAAACAACAGCTAATAAAGTATTACCTGCAGCAGGTTTAAAAACAATGTTCTTACCTGCAATAATATTAATAGTTATAGCATTTGTAAGCTATAATAAATACAAAAAATATAAAGATATTTAATTGAGATTAACATTTAAAAGGGTGGAAAAAAGTTTCCACTCTTTTTTTTAGATAAATATGTTTTAAATAAAAATTAAAAAACTATTGTATAAATTTGTAAATATGATATAATTAATTTAGTTTATATAATGGAGGGTTATATTATGACTATAGTTTTAATTATAATAGTTGTTCTTATTGTAGCACTTGTCTTAATATATAATGGATTGGTACAATCAAGAAACAAAGTAAAAAATGCTTGGAGTCAAATTGATGTTCAATTACAGAGAAGATTTGATTTAATACCTAATTTAGTTGAATCTGTAAAGGGATATATGGCACATGAGGAAGCAACTTTAACAAAAGTTACAGAACTTAGAACAGCATGGGCAAATGCTTCAAGTGTTCCTGAAAAAGCTGAATTAGACAACGAGTTATCTAGTGCTTTAAAAACTATTATGGCTGTTTCAGAAAATTATCCAGATTTGAAAGCTAATCAAAATTTTTCAGAATTACAAGAAGAATTAAGAAATACTGAAAATAAAATAAGTTATGCTAGACAATTTTACAATGATAGTGTTACAATGTATAATACAAAATTACAAGTAATACCAACAAATATAGTTGCAGGAATGTTTCATTTTACTGAAGAGCCTTTATTTAAGGTAGAATCAGATGAAGTAAAACAAAATGTAAAAGTTGATTTTAGTAAGTAAAATTTGAAAAGAGGATACAATTTTAAATTATTTCTTAAAAAAATGTTATTTAGGAATTTATTTTAAATATGTATTCTCTTTTTATATAAAATATAATAACCAACATTATTATAATTTAAAATTAATTTAGGAGAAGCTTATGTATGAAGATATAAAGAAAAATAAAATAAAAACTGGTGTTATAGTATTTGGATTTTTGTTAGTTATAACCTTAATTATATATTTTGTTTGCAATGCTTTAGATTTTGGAGAATTTTCAATTGTAATAGCATTAATTTTTTCTATAATATCTACGATAGCAACATATTATAATTGCGATAAAATTGTTTTAGCTAGTGTTAATGCAAGACCTGCCACTAGAGAGGAAGATTTGCAATTAACAAATATACTAGAAGCTCTAATGGTTGCTTCTGGTTTAGAGCATAAACCAAGATTATATGTTATGGAATCTAATCAACCAAATGCTTTTGCAACTGGTAGAAATCCAGAAAATGCTATAATTTGTGTTACAACTGGTTTATTACAAAAGCTAAATTATTATGAATTAGAAGGTGTTATTGCTCACGAAATGGCACATATCAAAAACTATGATATTTTACTTTCTGCTGTAATAAGTGTTATGGTAGGATTTGTTGTAATGCTTAGTGATTTTTCATTTAGAAGACGTTTTAGAAATGATGATGATGGAGATAATAGTAAAATAGGTGCAATATTGATGATTATTGGTCTAATCTTACTTATAATTTCTCCATTAGTTGCTAAAATTTTACAATTAGCGGTCTCTAGAAGAAGAGAATATTTGGCAGATGCAACAGCAGTACAATTTACTAGAAATCCAGATGGATTAATTTCTGCTTTGAAAAAGATATCAGGTGATGATAGTGATTTAGAAGTTGCTTCAAATAGTAATGCACATATGTATATCGCCAGTCCATTTAAAAATAAAAAACAGAAGGAAAAATCTAGTATATTTGATACACACCCTCCTGTTTCTGCTAGAATAGAAGCCTTAGAAAATTTAAGATAATTATTTAGATAGATATTATATATCTATCTATTTTTATTCTTAGAAATAATATTCCACAAAATGCATAAGTTTTTAAGATATTTAAGTCTTGTTTTTTATTATATAAAATCATTTATTTATTGAAAAATAAATTTAATATAAATTTAATATAAAAAATAAACTTCTTAAAAAGGTCATTTTTTAGAGGTTTGTACATATATATATAATAAGAAGAACGGGAAAAGCTTTAGACAAGCTAATTATACAAAATTTGACAAAATAGGAATTTAATAGTATAATTGTCTCGTAACTTAAGGAGGAATATATTTTTATGAAAACAGACCTTAAATTATCTGTAAAGATAATTAAAAAGATTGTTTTTGTAAGTATTATCTTAATTTGTTTATTAGGCGTTGGTGTTATGGCAGCAAAAACAGATGTAAATTGTGTAAAAATAGTTTTTGCAGATGATTGCGAAACAAGTGTTATGACATCAAAAGTAAAAGTTGCAGATATATTAGAAGAAAATCATATTATATTATTAGCAGATGAGGTTGTAGAGCCTAGCTTAGAATCTAATATAGATGTGACTAAAACAATAAAAATACGAAAAGTTACTGAAGAAAAAACAGTTGTAGCAGAAGAAGTTGCTAGTGTTTCAACAGAAGAAATATTAGGAAAATATGTTACAGTAACTGAAAAAATTATTGTTGAACAAATAGAAATACCTTATGAAACAATAACAAAAGACATTTCTGCTTCTGGAACAGAAACAAGGGATAAAGTTCTACAAGAAGGAGAAAATGGTTTAAAAGAAATTAAGTACAAAGTAAAATATCAAGATGATGTAGAGGTTGAAAGAACACAAATTTCTGAAACAGTTATAAAAGAGCCTGTTGATAAAATTATACAGATTTCTACAAAGGTTAGTTCAAGATCTGGTTCAAGAGCAGGAGCTAATGGTGCATCTTTAGCAGCTATGGTTGAAGGAAAAACTCCATCTGTAGTAACACTAAATGCGAGTGCATATACAGCGTCAACTTGTGGAAAAAGCCCTTCAGATAGTTCATATGGAAGAACAGCATCTGGTGCAATGGCAAGCTCATGGTATACAGTTGCAGCAGGAAGCGGATATCCAATGGGAACAATAATTTATATACCTTACTTTGCAAACAAAGTAAATGGAGGATGGTTTGTTGTTCAAGATAGAGGTGGAGCTATATCTAACAATAGAATAGATATTTATATGGATACTTTAGGAGAATGCCAAAGCTTCGGTAGAAGAAACTTAGAATGCTATGTATATTACTAAAAATGAATGGAGTACTTACGATAATATAATTATTGTAAGTACTCTTTTAGCATAAAACAGCAAAAAAATAAAATGTAGATACTTATTTAAAAGAGATATATAAATAGAATATGGTATGGAGGTAGTTAATGCTTAGATATTCAAGAAAAATGCATGGTGGAGAATTGTGGGCTAAAATAGAAGTACTCGAAAATGTTTTTACTCCTTTATTAAAAATAAATTTTAATTAATAAAGGAGTAAAAAATTATGAATTATGAAGATAAAAAAATTGTAGGAATTATTGCATCAAATGTTGAACCTGCGGTTGCACTTAATGTAATTGGACACCTTGCTATATCTATAGGTAAATATTCTGATGATGAAATTATGGGAAAGTCAATCATTACTGATAAATCAGGAGTAAATCATTTAGGGATTAGTAAATTCCCATTTATTATTACAAAAGTAAAAGCAGGAAAATTAAAAAATACAATAGATTTGGCAAAACAAAATCCTAATTTATTAGTCGCTGACTATCCAAGAGATATGTTAGATACTAGAACTGATGATGAGTTAGTCTCATCAATAAGCTCAAAAGATAATAGTAAATTAGAATATCTAGGTGCTATAATTTATGGTAATACAGAAGATGTTAATAAAATAACAGGAAAATATCAATTGTGGAGATTAGAATAAATTTATAAAGACATATCATATTTTTTTATATGATATGTCTTTTGCATATTAAAAATTATTACAAAGTTCTTTTTTGTCGTAATTTGTCAATGAAAAAGTGTTGACAAATCATATAAAAGATTATTAAATAAATTCAGTTATTTTAATTCTTAATTTTTATTTCTGGCATGTCGCCAAATAAATCTAGTTGATCAAAATTAAATAAAAGAGGATGTGTTTATTATTGACAATAGTAAAAAGTATAAGCCTAGTAGGATTAGAAGGTATAATTGTTGATGTAGAAGTAGACGTTTCAAACGGTTTTCCTTCATGGGAAATGGTAGGTTTACCAGATACAACAGTAAAAGAATCTAAAGAAAGAATAAAAACTGCTATAAAAAATTCCTATTCCAATCTTTTAAGTAAAAAATATGTAATTAATCTTTCACCAGCAAATATAAAAAAGGAAGGTAGTCTTTTAGATTTGCCAATAGCAACAGCAATATTATCTGAAATTGGAATTATAAATAAGAAAAATTTTGAAGAGTATATAATTGTAGGAGAACTATCTTTAAATGGCAATATAAAGGCTGCAGATGGAATATTAGCTATTTGTTTAGAAGCTAAAAGACATAATATAAATAAGATAATTATTCCAAAAGAAAACGAAAAAGAAGCTAGCATAGTTTATGGATTAGAAGTAATTCCTGTAAAAAACATAAATGAATTAATACAAATATTAAATGGAGAAATAAAATATACTGTTACTAAAAAACATGTAATAGATTTTTCAAAAGAAAAATGTGAATTTGATTTTTATGATATTAAAGGTCAAGAAGATGCAAAAAGGGGACTAGAAATAGCTACTGCTGGAATGCATAATTGCTTAATGATAGGGACGCCGCGGTTCAGGAAAGACCTTGTTAGCAAAAACTGTACCCAGTATTTTACCAGATTTAAGCTTTGAAGAAATACTTGAAATAACAAAAATATATAGTATTGCGGGGTTAATAAAAGAAGATAAAATTATAAAAAGAAGACCTTTTAGAAGTCCACATCATACAATTACACAAATGGCATTAATTGGTGGAGGAAAAGTTCCAAAAATGGGAGAAATAACTTTAGCACATAAAGGAGTTCTATTTTTAGATGAAATTACAGAATTTAAAGAAGGGATATTAGACTTATTAAGAGAGCCTCTAGAAGAGAAAAAAATAACTATTAGTAGAGCAAATATGTCGTTAACGTTTCCGTGTAGCTTTATGTTGCTTGCAGCAATGAATCCTTGTCCATGTGGTTATTTTGGAAGTAAGGATAGAAAATGTACTTGTAGTAAAAAGCAGATACAAAAATATAAATCTAAACTAAGTGGTCCTTTTTTAGATAGAATAGATATTTCTATGGAAATTTCTAAAATAAGTTATAGCAATTTTACCAATAACGAAAAGTCCACAAGTATTGCGGAAAGAGTTAATAGAGCGAAAAAAATTCAGGAAGATAGGTATAAAAATGAAACTATAAAATTTAATAGTGAATTAAATTCAAAACAAATTGAAAAATATTGTACATTAAATTCAAAGAGTAGAAATATTTTAGTAAAACTGTTAGATAATAATTCAATCAGTATAAGAGGATATTTTAAAATAATAAAGGTAGCCAGAACAATTGCTGATTTATCTAATGAGACAAATATTTTAGAATCTCATGTTTTAGAAGCAATACATTACAAAAATATAAGATAGACTAACTATTAATTGTCAATAGTTTTTCTAAAAAATTTTGTTAGATAAAAATTTGCATGACTAATAACAGTTTCAAAATCTAATTTTTAAAACTGTTAAATAATGTAAATATGTACTTTGAA
>CALXZR010000088.1 GCA_944393295.1 uncultured Clostridia bacterium | reverse complement strand
CTTTAATAAAATCTATCATTGCTTTATCTGTCATACCATCAGCAATCATATCTTTTCCTTGCTCATGTGCCCATTCTTCTATTAGTTTATCTGCTCTATGTCTTGTTTTACATTCTTTGCAATCTATAAGTGGATCTGAAAATCCTCCTACATGTCCTGAAGCTACCCAAGTTTCAGGATTCATTAATATAGCTGCATCTAATCCTACAATATTTGGTTCTTCTTGTATAAATTTTTTTCTCCAAGCTGTTTTTACATTATTTTTTAATTCATTTCCTAAAGGGCCATAATCCCAAGTATTTGCTAATCCTCCGTATATTTCAGAACCTGGATAAATAAATCCTCTTGCTTTGCATAAATTTACAATTTTCTCCATTGAATCAACTGCCATTTTACATACCTCCTTTTAATATACTTTAGGGACGTCTATTTTTGCTTGTTATATATTGGCAACTTATATACTCAAAACAAAAAAGCTTACTCCCAAGCTACTCATGTAGCTAGGGACGTAAGCTATACTTGCGCGGTTCCACCCTAATTGGTTTTATATAAAATAAAACCCACCTCAATTTTTTATTTATTACTCCAAAGCTCCAAAATATAAAACCTATTGCTAAATTTCACCATCTTTAGCTCTCTAAAAAATAAGCTTATTATATTTCCTCTTCTTCAACGTAATTATTAAATTGCTTATATTTTATCAGCAATTTATTTAAAAGTCAATCTTTAAACAAAAAAAACAGATATCTTTTTCAAAAATATCTGTTTTAATTTATCTATTCTTTTTCTCTTGCCCAAATTATTAATCTTCTATCTGTTGAAGCATCTGTACATGTTGATAGAGAAATTTCTCTTTTTCCTCCTGTATCTCTTTGCATATATTCTGCATCATCTGAAGAAGTTTCATAAATATTATAAATTTCATATGTAACAGTCTCTGTTGGACTTTCTATTATAACACTATCTCCTATTTCTAATTCATTGTTTCTAGAGAAGAATAAATTATTTCTATAATTATGTCCTACGATTACAGTATTACCTGGTAAATTTAAAGCTTCAAGTTTAGTTGGATATAATACAGCAACAGCAATTTCTATTGAACGCTTAGTTACTTCATTTAATATTGTATAATTACATTTAGTTTTTGGAATATTTATTGTTCCTAAAACTTCGTAACCCTCTTGATATGTTTTCTCTACAGTAGTTTGAGTATTATTACTTTCTGAAGTATTTGCCTGCGCAGCTGTTGTATTTAAATTTTCTAGAGGGTTTGCGATTTCACCTGTTGTTTCATTTGTTACAGTATTTGTTGTATTCGCAAATTCTTTTCTTACACTTTGAGTTGCTTTGTTAAACTCTTCTATTGCAGTCTGTGCTTTTGAATTTTTATCGTATTGATTATACATATCATATGCAAAGTATCCAAGAAGTCCTATTATTACAACTATTAATACTATAAGCATCATGCTCAAAAAACTACTATATTTACTATTAAACATATTTATCTATCTCCTTCTATTTTCTCCATACCTTTATTATACCATATTTTAAAAAATAGTTCAATTGTTTTTATTTCTTTATTTTGAGCCTCTAAAAAGGCATTTCTTTTCAGAAATGCCTTTTATTATTAATCTAATATAGCTTTTATTCTTCTTACTCCAGCTGAAGAAGCCTCTTCTTTTTTTATTTTAAAATGTCCAAGTTCTCCTGTTTTTGATACATGAGGACCTCCACAAAGCTCTATTGATACATCTCCTATTTTGTAAACAGTAACAAAATCTCCATACTTCTCTAAAAACATTGCTTCTGCCCCCATTTTCAAAGCTTCATCTTTTTTCATTTCTAGTTTTTCAACTGGAATATCCATTTTGATATATTCGTTTACCAAGTCTTCTACTTTTTGCTTTTCTTCATCTGTCATTTTGCTATTGTGTGAGAAATCAAATCTTAATCTTTCAGCTGTAATATTACTTCCTTTTTGATGTACATGCTCTCCTAAAACTACTTTTAAAGCTGCATTTAGTAAATGTGTTGCTGTATGATATTTTGTTTCTTGTTCTCCAGTGCTTGCTAAACCACCTTTGAATTTTTGATCACTGCCTAATCTAGACTTATCTTGATGTTCTTTAAATAATTTGTCAAAATTTGTCATGTCTACTTTTATTCCTTGCTCCTCTGCAAGCTCTACTGTCATCTCTGGTGGAAATCCATAAGTTTCATATAAATTAAATACAATTTGTGTATCTAATGTATCTTTGCCTTGTCCTTTTGCTTTATTTACTACTTTTTCAAACTCTTTTTCTCCGTTTTGCAAGGTTCTCATAAACTTATTTTTTTCTTCTTCTATTACAGAAACTATTGTAGCTTTATTTTTTTCTAGTTCTGGATACAATTCTTTTAAACTATTTATTGACACATTAATAATCTCTGGCAATAACTCTAAATTAATTCCAAGCTTATTTAAGTGTCTTGTCATTCTACGAAGTAATCTTCTTAAAATATATCCTCTATCTACATTACTTGGTCTGCCACCATCATTTATAATCATCATACTAGAACGCAAATGCTCAGTTACAATTCTTCTACTTTGAATATTATCAACTTTTTGAAGTTCTTCTAATTTCTCCATTACTGGTGCAAAAAGTTCAATTTCATATGGAGTTTCTTTTCCTTGTAGAAGCATTGTCATTCTCTCTAATCCTAAACCAGTATCTACGTTTTGTTGCTTTAATTTTGTATAATTTCCATTTGCATCTTTATAAAACTCCATAAACACATTATTCCAGATTTCTACGTATTTTCCACAATCGCATGATGGCTGACAGTTTTCTGAACAAGCTGGTTTTCCTGTATCGTAAAACATTTCTGTATCTGGTCCACAAGGTCCTTCTTCACCTGCAATCCACCAGTTATCATCTTTTCCATAAAAATATATTCTTTCATCTGGAATTCCTGCTTTTTTCCAACACTCATAAGCTACTGTATCTCTCTCACAATCATCATCTCCAGCAAAGCAAGTTACAGATAATTTTTCATTTGGAATTCCTAATTCTTTTGTTAAAAATTCATAACTCATAGCAATTGACTCATCTTTAAAATAATCTCCTAAAGACCAGTTTCCAAGCATTTCAAAAAATGTTAAATGACGATTATCTCCAACATCATCAATATCGTTTGTTCTTACACATTTTTGATAATCTGTAAGTCTTGTTCCTGCTGGATGTTTTTGTCCTAATAAATAAGGTACTAGTGGTTGCATACCAGCTGTAGTAAATAATACTGATGGATCATTTTCTGGAATTACTGGTGCAGATGGTATTACAGTATGTCCATGATTTTTAAAAAAATTAAGATATTTATTTCTTATTTCAATTGCTTTCATATTTTTTCTCCTCTTTTTTATTTGCTTTTATAGTTTTTTATTATATTATAGTTTTATGTGAATTTCAAGTACTTTACATAGTTTTTTACTATTGAAATAAAATATTCAAAATGATATAATTTTTTATATTATTAATTTCGTGGAGAATTAAATTATGAATAAAAAAATTTTTATTATTTTAATTTCAATAATAGTAGTGCTAGTTTTAATAATAGCTTTTCTTTTGTTATATATTAAAACTAATAATGATTCTGCTCTATATTCTGCTTTACAATCTCCTTCTGTCCAAAATAATATCACAACTTCAAATACTGATACCTCAATTATATATTCAAATAATACTGTAGCAAATTATACAAGCGAAAATATTTCATCAGAAGAAGTACAAAATGTTTCTCATACAATAGACCCTAACGAAAGACCAAATCTCATAGAAGAAGATTTAAAAGCAGAAGATGCCTATTTTGATGAAAATGGTGTCCAAATTACAGTAAATAAAGATAGTATTTCTAATACTGGTGTAGAAATTATAATCACAAATACTGGTGGAAATCCAGGAGGATGGGGAGAATCTTACAGTATAGAGAAAAAAGAAAATAATTCTTGGACAAAAGTTATGCCAATATCTGAAGTTTATTTTACAGCTATAGGTTTAGAATCACCTTATTATTATTTAAAAGATAAAATAAATTGGGAAAAATTTTATGGAAAACTATCTCCCGGTATATATAGGATTGTTAAAGATAGATATTCTTCTGGATATAAATATTATTATTCTGATGAATTTGAAATAAAATAAAAAAATCACTTCTAATTAAAGAAGTGATTTTTATTTTTAAATACATTTTCTATTTTCATTAACTCCAAAAGTTAAATAATGCATATAATAGCTCTTTACATTGTTTCCAAAAGCTCTTAATAAATCTGAGTTACTATTTTTGTAAATACTTACATCAAATTTACTTGATGTTTTTCTTTGTTCATTTATTCCACACCCTACAAAATGTTCATAGGCTAGAGGATAATCTTCTCCAAATGCTTTTTTTAAATCTGTATTATTATTTATATAATATTTCACATCAAAAATTGCACTAGCAACTCTACCTTCTTTTGCTCCACAACTTATAAAATGATTAATTGCTGCTTCATAGTTGTTTCCAAAAGCCTGTTTTAAATCACTATTATTGTTTATGTAATATTTTACATCAAAAGCTGGTGATGCCACTCTTCCTTCTTGTTTTCCATACATATTCCAATGGTTGCTTAATTGTACTGCATCATATCCAAAAGCTTGCTTTAAATCACTATTTATATCTGCATAAAATTTTGCATTAAATATTATTGCACTAATAGCTGTAGCTGGCGAATAAACTTGAACATCACTATTTGCTTTTCTACCTTCATTTCTTCCTGAATTTATAAAATGTATAATTAATTTGAAATTTGAAAATTCTTTTAAATCTGAATTATTATCTCTATAATATTCGCCCCAATATTCACTTGAACTCTTTCTAAATTCAGCTATTCCACTATTTATAAAATGATTGTAAGCTGCTTCATAATTATTTCCAAATGCTGCTTTTAAATCACTATTGTTTTCTAAATAATATTGAGCATTAAATACAGGTGAAGCTTGTCTACCTTCCTTTTTTCCACAGCTTTCCCAATGGTTTCTTAAAGCTCCTTCATTATAACCAAAAGCTGCTTTTAAATCTGGATTATTATCTGCATAATATTTATAGTCAAATATTATAGCATTCATATCTGGTCTGTTTACTACACATGGTATTTTTTTGCTTATTCCTTGATATACTAAATTTAAATTTGTATTTCCAGTATCTGAAGCAAATATATTATCTCCACTAACAGCTAGTAAATTTGAATTATCTGAAGTTACATTAAAATCAGTAATAAATACACCATATCCTCCTGAAGATAACTCACTATTTGTAGTAGTAATACCATATTCTAATTGACTATCTCCTAAAAATGATGATATTGAAACATTTTCATTATACTCAAATGTTATACTTTCTAGATTGGTAATTATTTGTGCATCTGCAATTGTAACATTAGTTGTTCTATTACCAACAAGATTAGTTCTATTTTGGTTTATTACATTGTTGTTATATCCAAAAAATTGAATCCACATATGAAAGCCATTTTCTTCTACTCTAGCTATTCCTATACAATTATAGCTATCACTTAGTATATTTTCTCTATGTCCTTGTGAACTCATCCAAGAATTCATTACTTCTGTAGCATTTGTTTGTCCCCAAGCAATATTTTCTCCATAAGCATTATAATTCCCACTTATTCCATATTCTTGTAAAATTTGAAAGCAAGATTGTCCATTTGGTCTAGTGTGTGTAAAAAATCCTGCTATTTCTGCGGCTCTTTGCATTGCTACATTTTCTAGTGCCGCATCCCAAACAAGTGCTGGCTTTCCTGCTTTTGCTCTTTCTTGATTAACTATATTAAATACCTCTATTGCAGAGCTTTGATTTAAGTAACAAGTTACAGGAATACTTACATCAGTTGCAAAAACTGAACTACTACCTAAATATAAAAATAAAATAAATACTGCTAAAAATAAAATGGTTTTCTTTAAACTTTTACTCATAGTAAAAATCCCCCTTAATTATTTTTTACAGTATTTATTATATAATTTTTTTTCAACTTTGTATATATTTTTTCAAATGTTTTTCTTAAATGTCTAAATGATTTCCCAAAAAACCTGCAGCTGATTGAGCTACCTTATCTTCTGCTTCTCCCATCTTTTTAGATGGTTCCTTTGCCATAAGAATAACACTTCCTATAACATCTCCATCAGAAATAATTGGATATATTACTTGAGAATTATATATTCTTTCTCTTCCCTCATTTTTTGTAACTGGTATAGCAATTTCATTATTTTCTTTACTTTTAAAAACTTCTTTATTTTCAAGTACCTCTTCTAGCTCTTTGCTCAAATTCTTTTCTAAAAAATCTTTTTTTGAGCCTCCTGAAACTGCAATAACAGTATCCTTATCTGTTATACAAGCAATATGTCCAGTAGTTTTAGCTATTGTTTCAGCATAGCTAGTAGCAAATTCTGAAAGTTCTCCTATTGGAGAATATTTCTTTAATATAACTTCTCCTTCTTTATCTGTAAATATTTCTAAAGGATCTCCCTCTTTGATACGCAAAGTTTTTCTTATTTCTTTTGGAATAACAACTCTTCCTAAATCATCTATTCTTCTTACAACACCTGTTGCTTTCATATTTCCTCCTTTTTCATATATATCACTAAAATTTTCTTTGTATAATCTTATTATGACAAAAAAGGAAAAAAATATACAAGATTTTATTTTTATTTTATTTAATTAACCGTAAAAGACTGCCACTTATGGCAGTCTTTCTAATTATTATTTTAATTTTGGGGATTTTACTAAATTATTCTTGTCATTTTTATTTTTGTTATATTAAGTTTGTGTCCTCTCACACTGTCCGTATTCCATCGCATCACTCTCCTTTGTTCTTTCTATGATTTTATTTTAATAATAAAACCTTAAATCAACCTTAAAAGTTTGTGAATTATTTGTGATGCTTTTTCCTTTTTTATTTCTATAATTTATCTATATCTTCTAAACTAAATTCCTTTTCCTCTTTATTTACAAAAGCTGAAAAAATGGAGTTTTTATATAAATCTATAATAGTATTTAAGTCATTTGCAAATTCTTTTAACATAACAATCTTTATACTTACATCTTTTCCTTTGCAATAATCCTCTAATACTTGTTTTAATTTTTTTATAAAATTCAACTCTGGTTCTAGTTCATCTTTATGTTTTTTTGCTCTATCTACTAGCATTTCTTTTATTAAAACTATATCTTCATTACTTGCACAAGTAATTCTTTGAAACATTTGATAAGCATCATAATGATCAAATATTGGTTTATCCATACATTCATTTGCAAACTTATCATAAAACATTTCCATTTTCATAGGAATACATTTAAATATTTCATCAGCTTTTTCTCTATACATTTTATCTTCTAAGTCTTTATTTAATTCGTGGAAATGTTTTATAATTTCTTCCATATCATCTCCAACATCAATTCCTATTCTAGATAATTCTTCTTCTAAGTTATCACAATATTCTGAAGATTCTGCTGCTAAATCCATACCTTCTATAAAAGTAGTTTTTATTGTTTTCATATCATAATCTATTAAACCTCTTCTTATAAAATAACTATAATATGCAAATAATTTTACAATCTCAATTAACTTTAATGAACCATTTTTTACATCTTCTAAAACTTCTTCTATTATTCCTGGAAATTGATCATCTGAAATTTTCCAATACTCCTCTGTAAGCAAACGTTTATATCCTGGTAATTTCTCTGTATCTATGGTATTTATAATAACTTCCATATCAGTTTTAAATGCTCTCATATCAAAAATTCTTGTTCTAACATATATTTCAATGAATTTAAAGAAACGATAATCAGATTTAAAATTGAAATAATAATTATTATCAAATTCTTTAATATAAAATTGTCTATTATCCATTAAAACTCTTGAAGAAACTAATATTGCTTTATATTCTTCATTACTATTGATATTTATAAATTTATCTTTTGTAATTTTTCCAGCTTTAATTTCAAAAGATACAGCTATTGTAAAAATAAGCATTGTTTGTAAAACTCTTAAATTAGTATTAGGATAAAATTTATTTACATTTTCAAAAACCTTTTTAAAATCATTCAAAGCATGTTTTAAAATTCTTAAGTTCCTAGTACCACTTTTTATAAAAGTACTTGTTATTAAATTTGTATGTTCTCTTAAAAATCTCATTAAATCTTGATTTCCTTCATATCTCATAAGAAGTCCATCAATTATATAATTAAACTTTGGTGCATAGTCAAAAGTCTCACCTATTAATTTTTCTTTTATCCTTTCATAATCATTTGCTTTATCAAAAACATATTCTATTTTTTCACGAATTTTTTCTACCATAGGTTTATCTGCTTTTAATAAATTTCCCTCTTTATCTAACAAATATGTTGCTATAAATGTTTTCATTTCTAAATTTGAGCTTTTTAATTTTGTAGATAATTCTTTCTCATTACAAATTATTATTGTTTTAATATGGTCATGCTCTACAAAATTATTTATATATCCTAATATATCTATAACATCAACATTTGCTCTTTCTAGGTCATCAAAACATAAAACTTTGTCATTTGTAGCAAAAAAACTTGCATAATCTATTTTATCTCCATTTTGTGTAACTCCGAAAAAGTTTGCCATATCTAAGCCTGTTTTAGCATATTCTGGAATAGTAGTCTGACCATGTGTATCCATGTATTTTCTCATGTTCTTATCCATTAGTTGAGTCGTTTCTATAAATATTTTTTTACTAATATCCTCTAGATTTGATATACCATATAAAGACATATAAATAGTAGTATATTTTCTTCCATTTAACCTAAGTGATTCTATCTTATTTCTTATTTTATGGTTCCAAAAATAAGTTTTTCCACTTCCCCATTCACCGTTTATCATGATTGCATAATCGGTATAATCTGCTCTTACATAATCTAATATGCTATCTACAAGTTCTTCCATCTTTCATTCCTTTCTTTTAATCTTTTGCTAGTACTAATACTAAAATATCTTGTGCTCCAGCTTCTTTTAGTATTTTGCAACATTCTCTTATAGTTGCTCCTGTTGTAAATATATCATCAACTAAAATTATTTTTTTATTATGTATTTTTTCTTTTTCTAAAATGTAAAAAGCTCCTCTAACATTGCTTCTTCTTCCAGTTTTTAACAATCTACTTTGTGTTTGAATATTTTCTTTTTTTAGTAACAGCTTTTCTGTTTTAATTTTTAATTTTTTCGACAACTTTTTTGCTATTAATTCTGTTTGATTATATCCTCTTTTTTTTAACTTTGATTTACTCATTGGAACTGGTATGATTATATCATAAATAAAAAAATTTCTACACAAATTTTTATCTTTTAGTATAATTTCTGCAAAAAAATTACTTATATAAGATTCTGACTTAAATTTATAATTTATTATTAATTTTCTTATAATATGCTTGTATTCGAAAATATATACAAATTTATTATAGTAGGTATTTCTAACCTTTAGTATTTGAGCTTTTTTAAATTTTATTATTTTTTGTTTGCAAGAATTACAAATCCATTTATTTTCTTCATACTTGTCTAAAATCCAATTTTCTGTTATTTTTCCACAATTTACACAAATTGGTGGAAATAAAAAATTGAGAACAAATTCTAAGCTCATAATCGCTCCTTTCTTTGCCCCCAATTTATATTTACTATTTTAATGTTTTAATTCTTTCACTTACCGCTTTTAGCATTTCTCTATAATTTTCTAATTTTTTCTTTTCTTCATTTACCTTTGCTTCTGGTGCTTTACTAATAAAGCCTTGATTTGAAAGCATCTTTTCTCCTCTTAATACTTCTGCTTCTAATCTTTTCTTTTCATTTTCTAATCTTGTAATTTCTTCTTCAATATCTACTAAATCTTCAAAAGGTATAAAAGCTTTTAAATCGTCTACAACTATTGAAATTGCTTTCTCATTTATTCCAGATAAATCTTCTTGAATTTTTACCTCATTTGCAAATCCTAATTTGCTTAAGAAATCTTTTGCATTTTCTAGCTCTACTCTTAGGGTGTTTGTTACTAATATTAATTTAGATTTCTTAGTTGGATGTACATTCATATGAGTTCTTATATTTCTAATTTCTGTAATTAGTTTTTTAAGTTTTTCTACTATTTGTTCCTCTTTCTCAAATTCAAATTTTTCCTTTGCCTTTGGCCAATTACTTATCATTAAATCCTTATCATCATAGCAAACTAATTTACTATAAATTTCTGAAGTAACAAAAGGCATAAATGGGTGTAATAATTTCAAAGATATTCCAAAAACTTGATTTAAAACAAAGCAAACTAAGACTTTTTCTTCATAATTTTCACTATATAATCTTGGTTTCACCATTTCAATATACCAATCACAGAATTCATTCCATATAAAATTATAAATTTTATCTAGTGCAACACCTAAATCGTAATTTTCTATATTTTGAGTTACCTCTGAAACTAGTATATCTAGTTTGTTTAATATCCATTTGTCTTCTATTTTTAATAAATCTTTATTGTAGGTATCTGTTTCTTCATTGTATGCTTTTTTAGAAAATTCAATAATATCTTTATCCTCTGCTAGATTCATTGTTATAAATTTTGCAGCATTCCAAATTTTATTTGCAAAATTTGAAGCTTGTTCTAATTTTTCAGTCATATAACGTATATCATTTCCAGCAGTTGTTCCACTAATTAAAGAAAATCTTAGGCTATCAGTTCCATATTTATCAATAACTTCAAGTGGATCTATGCCATTTCCAAGAGTCTTACTCATTTTTCTTCCTTGACTGTCTCTTACAATACCATGTATTAAAATATCAGAAAAAGGTTTTTCTCCCATAAGCTCTAATCCAGAGAAAATCATTCTTGCTACCCAGAAGAAAATAATATCATATCCAGTAACTAGTACATTAGTTGGATAAAATTCTTTTAAGTCTTCAGAATTTTTATTTGGCCAACCTAATGTTGAAAATGGCCACAATGCAGAACTAAACCAAGTATCTAAAGTGTCTTCATCTTGGTGCAAATTTGTTCCTCCACATTTTTCACATTTTTCTACAGCTTTTTTTGAAACATTTATATGACCACAAGTATCACAGTAATATGCTGGTATTCTATGTCCCCACCACAATTGACGTGAAATACACCAATCTTGTATATTTTCCATCCAGTTAAAGTAAGTTTTTTCATATCTTTTTGGAATAAATTTTATACTATCGTTTCTAACAGCCTTTATTGCAGGCTCTGCTAATGGTTTCATTTTTACAAACCATTGCTCTGAAATTTTAGGTTCTATTGTACTTTTACATCTCTCACATTTTCCTACATTATGTGTATATTCTTCTTCTTTTACTAAAGCACCTATCTCTTTTAATTTTTCTACTATCTTTTCTCTTGCTTCTTTTAATTCCATACCAGCATATTCTGGTTTTAGATTTCCCATTTTGAAATTTTCATCAAATACTTCTACAATTTCTAAATTATGTCTTAAACCTGCTTGATAATCATTCATATCATGTGCTGGAGTTATTTTAACACAACCTGTTCCAAAATCTTTTTCTACAAATTCATCAGCAATTATTGGAATCTCTTTATCCATAATTGGTAAAATACAAGTTTTTCCAACAATATCTTTATATCTTTCATCTTCTGGATGAACTGCTACAGCTGTATCTCCAAGCATTGTTTCTGGTCTTGTAGTAGCAACAACAACATATTTATCTTCACCTTTAATTTTATAACGAATATGCCATAAGTGAGAAGCCTCTTCCTTATATTCTACTTCAGCATCTGAAATAGAAGTATTGCAACTAGTACACCAATTTACCATTCTTTTACCTTTGTAAATCAGTCCTTTATTGTAAAGATTTACAAATTGTTCTAATACAGCATCTGACATTCCTTCATCCAAAGTAAATCTTTTTCTATCCCAATCACAAGAACAACCTAGTTTTCTTTGTTGCTCCATAATAGTTCCACCATACAAATGAGTCCATTCCCATGCTTCTTCAATAAATTTTTCTCTTCCTAAATCTTTTTTGCTTTTTCCTTCTGCTTTTAATTTTTGTACTACTTTCATCTCTGTTGAAATAGAAGCATGATCAGTTCCTGGAACCCAAAGAGTTCTATAACCTCTTATTCTCTTATAACGAACTAAAATATCTTGCAAAGTATCATCTAAAGCATGTCCCATATGCAATTTTCCAGTAACATTTGGTGGTGGCATCATAACGCAAAAGGTTTCCTTTGTTTTGTCTTCTGAAGGTTTAAAATATCCTTTTTCTTCCCATTCTTTATACAATTTGTCTTCAAAATCTTTTGGATTAAATTTATCCTTCATCTTATGGTTTTCAAGCATTGGCTTCTCCTCCTTTTTATTTACTAATATATTTCTTAGTTATTAGTGCCATTTAAAATCATATTTTCTATATTATCAATATAATCATTTTGAATATCAAATCCCATTTGTACTGTTTCTAGCAAGGTTTCTTTTGATTCTTCTTCACATTCATCAATATTTTTAAATAAATTTAACTCATGTTTACTATGAGAAGATAAAAGTTCTAAAGGAGTTTTAAATTCTAAATCTTCAAACATTTGCTCCTTTATACCAATTTCTCTTAAAACTTTCTTTTTCTTAGAAATAGTTTTTGCACTATTTTTAATTTTATTTCTTTCTTTTTCTGTTAATCTATCTAAAAAGTTTAACATTTTAACAGCTATTTCATTTAATTTACTTTCATCTTTTGGAATTGAATATCCACAAGCTCTTAATATTGCAATTTCTTCGTCTTTATCTAAATTTGCTACTCTTCTTTCTTCATATATAATCTTTATTGGATCTACAAACTCATTTTCACTTTCCATATATTCCTCCAAATTTTATTTCATCTTTTGTAATAAAAAAAATTCGCCTTATCCTAAGGGCGAATTTTATATTCACGGTACCACCTTTATTATTATAATTTCTTACAATATCTCTTTGTTTTTAACGCTGACATCAGCGGATAAACTTAAAGTTATTTTCAGTTTATCAGCTCCAAAGTTACTTCAATTATCTTTTCTATAAGAAGCTTTCAGCCTAAGACTTCTTTTCTCTTTCTAGATAGTTTTAATTTACTACTCTTTTTCATAGCCATTTTTTTATGATATACAAATAATAACACAAATTGTTTTAATTTACAATAGTTTTTTAATTATTTATATTTAATTCCTTAATTCTTTTTACAAATTCACTTGCAATTTGTATTGGATAATCTATCATATTGTAGTATTTATATAATTCGTCAAATTGCATTACTTTTCGTATTTTTGGAGCTTCAAAAGTATTGGAATTTATTATTGCAAAATATATTCTATTTCCCTCACATTTAAATTGTAGTCCTTTTTTTTCTAAAGCTTTATCTGAAAAATCTATAAATTTTTCTATTATATCTGATGTTAATAATTCCATTGTTTTTACTTTATCTAGCTCCATTGCAAAACAATCAAATCTTTTTTCAAATTCAGCAGAATCTAACTCTATTCTTGTTTCAGAAAATTCTCTAATCTTGCTGTTTTTGCAAATAATAAAACTAGCTAATAAAAAAGTTGGTAGCTCAAGTACTCCATAAAAACCAGAAAAAGTTGTAACTAGGGTTCTCGTAGTATTTCCATCACTATCTGTACTTTCCTGCCATTCTTGAGTTCTAACCTCAGACATTTCAACAGAAATTCCATTTTCGAGCTTTCCACATATATAATCTTCTGAACTAAAAATATCATAGTATAAATTGAATTTTGACTTTCTATAATTAGTTTCACTAATTCCATAATCTGGATTATATTTTAAATTACTATCTACGCCTCTTATAATCTCTGCTATTACATTTGCTTTATACATTCTATTATATAAAGAATCCGTAGATTTTCTTGCAAATATTATAAATGCTATCAACTCTATAAAAACAGCAAAAAATGATAGTATAAAAAATCCTTCATTATTTTTTCCTATATTAATTCCTAAAAATATAGTAAAAATAATTACTAAAATAAATATTATTGTTTTTACCATTCTATCTTTTTTTAAAGCTTCTAATTTATCATTATTTTTTGCATAAACTTCATTATATACTTCTGTAAAACTTCTTTTCATATATCTTCCTCTTAAGTTAAATTTTTATACAAAATACGTGCTTAAAAGCACGTATTTAATAATTAATTTTACTTTATATTAATCCAAATGTAACTACAATAATTGCAACAGTTGTAATAATTCCTAGTATTAATAAAGGTATTGTCCACAATTTTACTAAAGACATTCTTGCTGCTAATCTTTTATAGCTTTTTACATCTTTTTCTAAAACATTCTTTAAGACTGTATCCATTATTAAAATAAATATTGCAGAAAGCATTGTAGTAGCATAATTCATATTTATTGAATATGCAAAAATAAATATTAACTGAAAAGATAATGCATAGCTAAATAAATCATACCATATAAATAAATTTTTTACATTTTTTTCTGTAATACCTTCATTTCCTGCTACAACACTAGAATATAAATTGCTTACTTTTTTTCCCATTTTTTTATCTCCTTTTCTTTTGTTTGGATAATTATATTTATATTTTAACTAATAAAAAAAATTTTATCAATAAAAAATTAATTTTTTATCCATTTAATTCTTTTATTCTATCTACAAATAAATTTGCTAATTGAATTGAATAATCTACTATATTATAATATTTTTTTAAAGTTTCCTTATCTACAAAACTTTTTATTTTAGGAATTTCAAACTGATTATCCCCATCTATTGCAAAAAATAATTCATTATTTTTAAATTTTATTGTTAATTTATTTTCTAAAGATGTATTTTTTGCAAATTCTAAAATTTTTTCAATAATATCTGATGTTAGTAATTCCATTACTTTAATTTCGTCACCTTCAGAAGATTCCTCAAAGCAATCAAAAACTTTTTCAAATTCAGCAGAATCAATTTCAATTCTAGATGAAAAAAATTCATCCATTTTAGAATTTTTTCTAATTAAAAAAGCTGTATTGAATTGTACTGGCAATTTTATATATTCATAAATTCCAGAAAAAACATTAATATTATGTGAAGTATTATCATAATCAGTTTTTTCGATACATAAGTCTGATATTTCTATAGATGTTCCATTTTCTAAAAATCCATATATAGTCTTCTGAATAATATTTATCAAAATATGAATTAAACCCTGATTTTAAATATGTTTCTTTATTCATTTTTTTTCTGGTTCGTAATTAAAATTACTATTTGCTCCTTTAATACAGGCAGAAATTAAATTATTTTTATATATTGGAGTATATTTACTTTCTATTTTTATTTTTTTAAAAATAAGAATACTTAATGAAATACATGAAGCATTCGCTACTAAAAAAATTGGAAACTCAACATTATTGTATAAACCGATATTTAAAACAATTATTAAAACAATACATAAAATAATATATATCATTGATTTCGTTCTTTGAATCATATTTGATTTCTTTGCTAAATCATTATACTTTATATATAGCTCTTTATAAATTTCTTCAAAATCTCTTTTCATAGTTTCCTCTAATTCATTTCTACCTTTCCTATTATACTACTTATATCTTCAATTTTGTGCTTTTGCATATATTTTTCTATTCCATCGATTACCTTAATACTAGTTTCTGGATCGTAGAAATTTCCAGAACCTATTGAAACAGCTGTTGCACCTGCAAGCATAAATTCAATAGCATCTTCTTCTGTCATAATTCCACCTAAACCTAAAATTGGTATTTTTACTGCTTGAGCTATTTGATATACCATTCTAACAGCTACTGGTCTTACAGCTGGTCCAGATAAACCACCTGTATTATTTGCAAGTACAGGCTTTCTTTTATCTATATCAATTTTCATTCCAAGTAATGTATTTATTGCAGATATTCCATCTGCACCGGCATCTTCTGCTCCTTTAGCAGGCTGAGTAATATCTGTTACATTTGGTGTTAGTTTTACAATTAGAGGTTTTCTATCTAAAACTTTCCTAACTTTAGAAGTTACTTCTTTTACTCCTTCATAAGTCATTCCGAAAGCTAAGCAACCAGCTTTTACATTTGGACAAGATAAATTAAGTTCGACACCATCTATATCTAAATCATTTAAGATTTTGCAAAGTTCTACATATTCGTCAATTGTACTTCCACAAGCATTTACAATTATTTTTGTATCAAATTCTCTAAGCCAAGGTAAATCATATTTTGCAAAATATTCAACACCAGGATTTTGAAGCCCTATACTATTTAACATTCCACTTGGAGTTTCACAAACTCTTGGTGGCTTATTTCCTGGTCTTGCTTTTAAAGAAGTACCTTTTGTAATAATTCCTCCTAATTTATTTAAATCTATAAAATTAGAAT
>CALXZR010000087.1 GCA_944393295.1 uncultured Clostridia bacterium | reverse complement strand
TTACAAAGATATTAAATATTGTATAAATTTAAAAGGAAAAAAACAAATTGAAAATGCAGTAGTAGTACTTGAAATAATAAAAATATTGCAAAAGGAAAATTTTGATATACCTAAAGAAGCGATTTTTAGCGGACTAAAATCTGTGTATCATCCTGCAAGATTTGAGATTTTAAAAACTAATCCTATGTTTATATATGATGGTGCTCACAACAAAGACGCAATGATAAATTTAATTGAAACAATAAAAGAAAATTATAATTCGAATGATAAAACATTTATAATTTCAATTATTCAAACAAAAGATTATAAAACCCTAATTAATCTATTATTAAAAGCTTTTGAAAACTCTACTTTTATTTTTACTAGTGGATTTGGTAGCGAGCATAAATTCTTCTCAAGTAATACTTTATATGATTATGCTATAAGCCTAAATTCTAATAATATTTTAGAAAAAGAAAAGTTTGATATAGCAATAAAAAACTCTCTTAAAAATCTAGATACTGATACAACCAATTTTATAATTGGTAGTTTCTATACTTATCCAAAAGCAAAAGAATTATTAAATGCATAAAAAAATAACCCAGATTTTCTAACAATTTGGGTTATTTTTTATATAATTTACATTATTTACATTTTTCTAAATACGCCAATTACTTTACCTAAAATTTCACAATTTGGAACTATAATAGGATCCATTGTAGAATTTTCTGGTTGAAGACGAATATGATCTGTTTCTTTGTAGAATGTTTTTACAGTAGCCTCATCTTCTATTAAAGCTACTACTATTTCTCCATTTGTAGCTGTATTTTGTTTGCGAACTAATATATAGTCTCCATCTAATATACCAGCTTCTATCATACTCTCTCCTCTAACAGTAAGCATAAAGCTTTCAGAGTTTCCAACAAAATCTATTGGAATAGGAAATGTATCTGTTACATTTTCTACTGCTAAAATTGGTGCTCCTGCTGTTATTTTTCCTACAACTGGTACATCTACCATTTCCTTATTTGTATAAACTGGTTTATCAAAAGAAGTTTGTTCTCCTTCTAAATTTCCACCCTTTAATAATTTTAGAGTTCTACCTTTTTGGCTCTCTTTTTTTACATAACCTTTTTTCTCCAAAGACTCTAAATATCCATGAACTGTAGCCGTTGATTTTAGACCAACTGCTTTTCCAATTTCTCTAACAGATGGTGGATAACCATTTAAATTAACTTGTTTTTCTATAAATTTTAATATTGCTTTTTCTCTTTTATTTAAGCTATTTGGATCTTTTCTTCTCATATAAACACTCCTTATTTCTTTTTTCTTTATAGAAACTTTTATTCGTTTTTTACTAAAAAGATATTATCACAAAACATTTGATTTGTCAAACGAAAGTTTGATATTTTTAAAATTTATTTTAGAAAACTTGTTCTGTCTCTTCTAAGTTCCATAATTTCAGTTCTATTATTTATTTTATCTTCCTCTGTAAAATATTTAAAAAATATATCTAAATCATTTTCCATTAAATTTTCTTTTACATAAATGTAGCATTCTTTTACTAAATCTAAATAAAAATCTTTGTTTTTTAAGCTATTAATTTTTTCTACTTTTTTAAATCTCTTAAATCTTTCTTGAAATATTGAACAAATTGATTTTACATAAGTGTTATTTCCCATATATTTTACTTCAATCCAAAGCTTCATTATTCCAAACATTTTATCTAAAAGTTCTGATACGTAGCCTTCTGCACCTTCTTTATAATTAGAAATTATATCATATAAATTTGTACCAATTTTACTTTTTAATTCTAATTCGTCTTTTTCTTCGATTTCTTTAAACATTTTTATAGTATCTTCATTATAATTTTTTACTTGAGTTACTATTTCATTTCCTTTATATTCACCAAAATCATGAAATAAAGACTTTAAAGTAATTTTATATATGTCGATATTTTCATCTAATTTATTATTTAGATATTGTGAAAATATTATACTAGTTACAGCTATTATGTATTGATGAAATAGTACATTTTCTGGCATTGTAGTAGTTAGTGTTGAATATCTATACACATCTTTTAAATTTAATGCTACTTTTAACAAATTGTAATATTCTGTTTCTTCAAATTTATTGTCTTTTATTTGAGTTAAAATTGTAAATTTTTCTTTAAAAAATTTATCTTTTTTATCTAAATTTTCAACTTTAATATTTTTTTCTTTTTTATCCAAATAATCTCTTGCATCTAAATTGCCTCTTCTAGATAAACTGTTTAAAATACTTAAGTTTGCAATTTTTTCACAAAAATCCAATAATTTTGTATATTCATTGGTTTTTACAATTTTATAATTATATTTTAATTTCTTTAATATCCTATTCTTATATTCAAATTTTTCTAAAATAAGTTCGTCTATTACTTTTTTATATAACTCTATTTTAGTTTTATCAGTAATCTCTATAGCTAGGTTTCCTGTTTCTCCATAAATTATCTGTTTTAATAAATAATTTATTAAAACTTCTTCTGACTCTATGCTACTTTCTTTTCTATCTTCTAATATTTTTACATATAAATATACTGCAAGCATTGCTTTATCAATTATAGTATATTTATCATTGATAGTTTGTAATATTTTTGAATTATAACTATCTATACAGCTTATATAAATTTTAAATAAATCTTCTAAAATTAACTTTTCCATTTGCCTACTCCTTTTTGACATTATATATTATATTTAGAAAAAATCAAGAAAAAGATAGTATTTAAAATACTATCTTTTCATATTAATCATACCATTCAAAAACCCAATCAAGAATATTTACTGTATCTCCTTCTTTAACACCTTTTTCTCTTAGTGCGTCATCTATTCCCAATTTTTTTAGCATTCTTTGTAAATAAGCGAAAGATTCATTATCTTCTGTATTTACTCTAGCCATCAATCTATCTATTGCAGGTCCTTCTACTGTAAATTCATCATTATTTCTTGTAATTGTAAAAGGTTCTTCCTCTTCTTCAAGAGTATATACCATTCTTTCTTCTGGTTCTACTATATCTTCTTTTGGAAGTTTCTTTATTTCTTCTGCTACATGATTAAATAATTCTTTTAGCCCATCACCTGTTACAGCAGAAATTTTAAATATTTCTATACCTTTTTCCTTAGCTAGCTTTTCTAATTCTTTATAATTATTCTCATTTTGCATACTATCAGCTTTATTTGCAACTATAATTTGTTTTCTTCCA
>CALXZR010000086.1 GCA_944393295.1 uncultured Clostridia bacterium | reverse complement strand
AATAAAATCATTATCTTTACTTGTAATTAACATTTTTTACCTCTTCTAAAAATTTAATTTGATTATAACACAATTTTAATATTATGTAAACATTTTTTTGCTTTAGTAATAATATTTACTAAAAAGTCAGTAATGAGGAATAAATTTTAAGTTTTTTAAATTATTTCTCATTATTCTTAATTTCTAAGATTTTTAAGAATTTTTTTAGAGTATCTTCTGTAATTTTTACATAAAATCCTTACCTCAAAAAATATATTTTTTTGAGATTTCTATTGATTTATTTTATTTTTATTATATACTTAATTTAAGAACAAATCTTAACTGTATTTTATTATTTTCAGTTAGGTTTGCTATTGTATGAGTAAGTGCTTGTGTTAAGAGGGCACTTACTTCTTTTTTGCTTATCTTTAATTCAATTATATATTTTATACCTTTTTCTAGTAATTGCCTTATTGTATGTGCAAATTGTATAAAAAAGTAATGTGCTTTTATTGCATTGTAATTTTGTGAATATACATGTTCTATATCAAATGTTCCATTTTTCTGTATATTAAATCCTTCATTTTCTATTCTCCATCTCTGCTAAAAAGTACAAATATTTGCATATTTATCTTTTCTGTGGTATAATATCTATTACGCGATAAATTTTTTACTAAAAGGAGAGAAACGAATATGAAAACAAATACAAAAACAAAGGATTTTGTAGAGGCTATTCTTAGCCAATTACAACGGTTTGGAGAAACCATTACCAGCGTAGAAATTGAGAATGACTGTCTTCATGTTCAATACAAAGGCGCGCCCCTCGGCTACGTGGAGCTTAAAAGCCTCGAGTGTATTGCTGATCACGCTCGATATAGCGATGGACTTAACAAGTTTATCGCCTATAAATTCAGCGGGGAATACTGCTTGAATATCCCAATTGTAAATGCCGCATAAATCACATCGAGCGTTATATCGCGGACGCTCTATCTACCTTTCCGCACCATAAAAAGACTTTTTGGTGCGGTTTTTCTTTTTATAACTTTTTCAAAAATTCTTTACACTCTTCTAGAGTATTTTTTTTATCTTGTAATTTAAATGTTATATATGGCATTTGTGCTGGAGAAAATTTTATTCTATTTCTAAAAGTTTTCATTAATTTATCTACTGTATCTATATTAAATTTATCTTGCTCAAAGAAAAATAAAATATTCATATCCTTTTGTACAATTTTTAAAATATATTTTTCTCTACACAAAATCTTTATTCTAGCTATATCTAATAAATTTTCTATTTCATCAGGCATTTTTCCAAATCTATCAATAATCTCATCTGTAACATTTTCAATATCTTCCTCATTTTTGCATAGAGCAATATTTTGATAAATTTCAATTTTCATACTTGAATTTTCTATAAATTCATCTGGTATATAGCTTGAAACATCTAATTCTATTTGAACATCTACTTCTTCTACTATTTCTTCACCTTTTAATTCCTTTACAACTTCATCTAGAAGTCTACAATACATATCATATCCTACTTGCTCCATATGTCCGTGCTGTACTTCTCCCATAAGACTTCCTGCACCACGAATTTCTAAATCTCTCATGGCAATTTTAAAGCCTGAACCAAATTCAGTAAATTCCTTTATAGCTCTTAATCTTTTATCTGCAACCTCTGATAGCATTTTATCTCTTTTATAGGTTATATAAGCATAAGCTTGCTTGTCTGAACGTCCAACTCTTCCCCTTATTTGATATAATTGAGCTAATCCTAATCTATCTGCATTTTCTACTATAATTGTATTTGCATTTGGAATATCAATACCAGATTCTAAAATTGTTGTACAAACTAGTACATTAGTTTTTCTGTCTATAAAGTCTTGCATTATACTCTCTAATTCTGTACCGTTCATCTTTCCATGTGCTAAATCTACTTTTGCCTCTGGCACTAAAGTTCTTATTTCATCTGCTTTTTTTAAGATATTTTCGACATTATTAAATAAATAAAAAACTTGACCATCTCTTTCTAGTTCTCTTGTTATAGCTTCTTTTATTACTTCTTTATCGTATTCTAAAACATAGGTCTGAACTGGTTTTCTATTTTGAGGTGGCTCATATATAACTGACATATCTCTCATACCAACTATTGACATATGAAGAGTTCTTGGTATAGGAGTAGCCGTCATTGTAAGAACATCAATACTATTTTTGTATTCTTTAATTTGTTCTTTTGCCTTTACTCCAAAACGATGCTCTTCATCTATAATTAAAAGTCCTAAATTTTTAAACTTAACATCCTTACTTAAAACTCTATGAGTTCCTACTAAAATATCTATTTCTCCAAGTTCTAGTTTTTTTACTATTTCTTTTTGCTCCTTTGATGTTTTAAAACGATTTAATATTTCTACTCTTATTGGATATTCATTCATTCTATCTCTAAATTCTTCATATTGTTGCTGTGCTAAAATTGTTGTTGGAGCTAAATAAACTACCTGCTTTTGATCCATTACTGCTTTAAAAGCTGCTCTAATTGCAACCTCTGTTTTTCCATATCCTACATCTCCACAAAGCAATCTATCCATTGGTCTTGGTTTTTCCATATCTTTTTTAACTTCAGCTATACAACGAAGTTGGTCATCCGTTTCTGCATATGGAAAACTGTCTTCAAATTCTTTTTGCCAAACAGTATCTTTTGAAAAAGCATATCCTTGCATTTTTTGTCTTTTGGCATAAAGTTCTATAAGTTCCTCTGCTACTTGTCTTAAATTATTTTTTACTTTTTGTTTCGTTTTATCCCATTCTTTTGAGCCTAATTTATTTAAATGAGGTCCTGCTTTTTCTGCACCTATATATTTTCTAACGTTATCTAATGCATTAGTTGGAACATATAAAATATCGTCACCTTTATATTTTAATTTTATATAATCTTTTGTTACATTATCTGCTTTTATTGTAGTTACTCCTAAATACTGTCCTATCCCATTTACCTTGTGTACAATATAATCTCCTTCTTTTAAATCATCAAAAACAATTTTTTCTGCTTCTTTAAAAGCTGAAGAAGATTTTATTCTTTTTGGTTTTGTTTCAAAAATTTCACTTAAAGAGATAAGTAAAAGA
Organism: uncultured Clostridia bacterium; assembly: GCA_944393295.1. Next base: position 31,247 of record CALXZR010000086.1, on the reverse strand, counting down.
TTCATTTCATAGCATTCAAAACCAGCAGACATAGCGCCCGGTGTAACTGTTATACTACCTGGCGCTAATTCTTCATCTTCTAATATTTCTTTATAGTCATTTACTATTTGTTTTTCTAATAATAGATTTGATATTTTTCTACTGCCTTCGGTGTTTCCACCAAGGATTACTGTTACTTTTCCTTTTCTTTTTGCTTCTTGTAGTTCCTGAAACAGTAAATCCATTGAACTACGAAAAAAGTTAACCTCCCTATAGCTAAAGCTATATCCGTTTCTTTTTGCATGCATACTTTGTTTATCAACAAAACCTATATCCTGTTTTTCAAGATACACTGTTTGCTTTTTTTCTAAGGTTTCACTAAATTTTAAATAATCCTCAATTTTCATTAAATTTTCTGGCACAAGTCTATTTTTACTTACTAAATCTTGTATTAAATGTTCATTATCTTTTGATATATTTTCTGCTCTTGCTTTTATTTTTTCAATTTCATCTATAAAAACTATATATTCATTATCTAAATAATCTAATAATGTACTAGATTTTTCATAAAAACTATCAAAATATTTATCTATTTTATTTAAAAATTCACCATTTTTTATTTGCAAAATATCTTCTTCTACTTTTTCCCTTACTGGTTTTATATAAGTTTTTTCCGATATTCTTTCACAAATTGTTTGTACATCTGTTTCTAATAAAAATTCATAAGATGGGTATATATCTATTTCTTTAAGCATTTCTGTAGTTCTTTGGCTTGCTATACTAAACTTCCTAATTGAATCTATTTCATCTCCCCAAAATTCGATTCTAACACCATGATTTTTTGAAGTTGCAACGTCAACTATTCCTCCTCGAATACTAAATTGTCCCTTTCCTTCTATTAAATCATATCTTTCATATCCTAATAAAACTAGTTTTTCTTTTAATTTTTCTAAATCAAAATTATCTCCAACTTTTAGATGCATTACATTTTTATATAAGCTCTCTTTTGTAATCATCTTTTGCATTGCTGCTTCTATAGTTGTAACAATAATTTTATTTTTCTTTTTAACAATATTATTTAATACAGAAATTCTTTTAAATAATGTATCTTTGCTTTCTGCTAAATAATCAAAGCTAATTACATCTCTTTTTGGAAAAAATCTAACAGTTTCACCAAAAAATGCTAAATCTTTAATAATTTTTTTTGCTTGTAATTCATTATATGTAATAATACATATTGGTCTATCTGTATAAAATCTTGTTGAATAAGCCATATGAATTTTTCCAACGTCCGTTAGCCCTGAAATCATCATTGGCTTAGTACCTTTTTTTACATCAAACAGATAGTCATTAAATTTCTTTACATTAGGAACTACTTTTACTAATGAATTCATTATATACTCCTTCTTTTTTATACTAGTCTTGTAACGATTATATATTATATAACTTTTTGCCCAAAATTTCAAGTCAAAGGGCTATATATTCACAAGTTTTTTGATTACTTGCTTGTGCATATTTTATATTTACAAGCATATTTTCTTATAGGTGATAAAATTGAAATTTAATTTTTTAGTAATCTCTTTTAAAAAATATTTCTTTACAATTTTATTTTTTATTTTTTTAATTAGCTTGATTTTCTTTTCTTCAAGTAATATACAGGCTGCAAAAAATGGTTTGATATTGTGGGCAGAAGCTGTAGTACCATCTTTATTTCCTTTTTTTATAGCTAGTGATTTGCTTTGCAAAACAAACTTAATATCTATTTGTGGCAGATACTTAGGAAAATTTATGCGCCCACTATTTAATTTACCTGGAGAGGCTATAATCGCAATAATTATAGGCACTATTAGTGGATATCCAGTTGGAGCTAAAATTGTGTGCCAATTAGAAAATAGCCATAAACTTTCAAAAGAAGAAGCTGAAAGATTGATGGCTTTTAGCAATAATTCTGGTCCTTTATTTATATTAGGCACTGTTGGCATTACACTTTTCGCAAATAAAACTATAGGTATATTGCTACTTACATCTCATATTATTGCATCTATTTCTGTAGGAATTTTATATAGATTTTGGAGTCCTAAAACACAAAATAAACTAAAAAATAATTTAAAGGCAATAAATATTTCAAATAATTCTTCTAATATTTCTACTTCTATCAGTTTTAGAAATCTAGGTGAAAGTATAGGAAATAGTATAAAAAGCTCTATTCAATCTATATTATTAGTAGGTGGTTTTATAGTACTGTTCTCTGTAATTCTATCTATTTTAAAAAATTCTGGAATATTTTCTTATCTTACTTCTATAGATAGCTTTGTTAATCTTCCAAAGTATTTTTCTGAAAGCTTTGTCTCTGGACTTTTAGAGCTTACTAATGGTATTAAAGCTATCTCTGAACTTAGTTTTGAAAATATTAATTTAAAGATTATTAGTGCTTCATTTTTATTAGGTTTTGGTGGCATTTCAATTTTGCTTCAAGTATTTAGTATTATTTCAAAAAATAATTTATCTATAAAACCTTATTTAATAGGTAAAATTTTTCAGGCTATTTTTTCTAGTATATATACCTATTTATTCTTATTATTCTTATAAAACCAAGCAAGCTACAACAAAATGTTATAGCTTGCAAGTATACTTATAGAATCCCCAATATTAAAATCAAACTAAATTACACATCTATACCATAATATTGAATTTTTTGAAGTTACTTTATTTTGCTAAAAGAATTGTATGATTTAACATTTTATTGATAAAACAGTTTATTTAGAAACAAATATATAGATATAAAAATATTTTGAAATTTTGCATAGTATACTTTAATTATATTATGAAATAGATTTCCTTAAAATACAATATGAAAAAAAGCAGAAAAAAACTTATTTTTTCTGCTTTTTAATAATTTTTGTCGAATTTTGTTACTTAATTTTAAAATTATTCTTCAACTAATTCAAATTGGTCTTTTCCAACACCACATACTGGACAGATAAAATCATCTGGCATTTCACCTTCTAATTCTACAACATGTCCACATACTATACATCTATATTTTTTCATTTTTAATTCCTCCTACTATTTTTTATATATTTTACTGTAAAAACTATTTTTATTCAATAGTTTTTAAAAAAATTAATTTTTATAAAAAGCTTCATATGCTTTATATGCTTCATAAATATCTGATTTACTAGCAATTTCAAAAGGTGCATGCATAGCCATTATAGGAACTCCACAATCTAATACGTCCATTCCTCTATTTGCTAAAGTATATGCTATAGTACCTCCACCACCTTTATCTACTTTTCCAAGTTCTGCTGCCTGATATTGTACATTAGCATTTTCAAAAACATTTCTAACTTTAGCAACAAATTCTGCAGATGCTTCTGATCCTCTTGATTTTCCTGCAACTCCTCCGTATTTAGAAATACATATTCCCTTTCCAAGTTCTGCACTATTACGTTTTTCAAATACATCTGGAAATGTAGGATCATAAGCTGCAGTAACATCCGCTGATAATACCTCTGAATTTGAAAATACTCTTTCTATCATATTAGGTCTATTTTGATTTGTTTTATCTAATATTTCGGCAACAAATTTTTCTAAAATTTTTGTCTCCATTCCTGTATTTCCTATAAAGCCAACTTCTTCTCTATCTGTTAATACACATATTGCCGTTCTTCTAGGATTAGTTACATTTAGTATTCCTCTTAAAGCTGTATAGCAACAAACTTTATCATCTTGACCATAAGAAGCAACCATACTACTATCAAAGCCTATACTTCTTGCTTTAAAAGCTGGTACGAATTCTATTTCAGAACTTGTAAAGTCTACTTCTGTGATTCCATACTTTTCATTTAAAATTTTTAATATATTTAGTTTTATTCTTTCTGATATTTTTGTATCTTCATAAGGAATTGTTCCTACTAAAATGTTTAATTCTTCGCCAGTAAGTCCCTCTTTTAGCTTTCTTTCATTTTGTCCTTGTGATAGATGTGGTGGCAAATCTGATATTACAAAAGCAGATTCTTCATCATTTTCTCCCCATACCACTTTTATTTTTTCTCCATTAGATTTTACAAATAAAGCATGCATACTTAATGGTATTGATGACCATTGATATTTTCTAATTCCCCCATAATAATGTGTTTTAAGTAGAGAAAAGCCAGAACTTTCATATAATGGATTTTGTTTTAAATCAATTCTTGGAGAATCTGCATGAGCAGCTATTATTTTTAATCCATCTTCCATAGGAGCTTCACCAATAACTGCTGCAAATAAATTTCTTTGTCTATTTTCAAAAAACACTTTATCTCCAGCATGTAACTCATTATATTCAGAAATATCTCTAAAACCGTTTTTTAGTAAAATATCTTTTGATATTTCTACAATCTCTTTTTCTGTTTTACCATTATTTAAATAATACATATATTCGTCTGAAAATTTAAAAATTTCTTTTTTTTCATCTTCGGTTTTGCCAATCCAACCATTTTTCTTGTTTAAAAATAATTTTTCTTTTAAACTTTCTTCTTCTGCTTTTTCCATATGTTTCCTCCCTTTTCTTATGTACTAAATATTTATAAAATCTCTATTACTGTATTTGGTTTCCTAATTTTTTTACTGCTAATCTTATAAGCTTTTTGCATATTTTCAACAGCTTCTGTTGCTTTTTCTGCAGTTGAAGCATGGATATATGCTAATATATCACCTTTTTTAACTTCATTTGAAATTTTCTTTACCAAAGTAATGCCTACAGCATTATCTATAGTATCCTCTTTTTTCTTTCTTCCAGCTCCTAAATCTACACTTATTTGACCTACAATATTAGCATCTAGTTTTTCAACATAGCCTTCTTCATCAGCTAAAACAGGCATAATATATTTTGCTTTTTCAAATTTTTCAACATCTTCTAAATATGAAATATCTCCACCTTGTTTTTTTACTAATTCTTTAAATTTTTCAAAAGCCTTTCCAGTATTTATTGCATCTAGGATTTTATCCTTGTTTTCTCCTATATTATCTCCTTTTTTTGCAAGTTTAATCATATAAGCACCCAAAGTTAGAACAACTTCTTTTACATCTTCTGGCATATCACCTTTTAAAGCTTTAATTGCTTCTATTATTTCCAAATTATTTCCTACTGCAAATCCTAGAGGTTCATCCATAAAAGTTATTATACATTTTGTTTCTCTTTTAGACCATTCTCCTATCAAATTCATCATTTTTGCTAAATTTCTAGCTTCTGCTTTTGTTTTCATAAAAGCACCAGAACCACAAGTAACATCTAAAATAATATGATTTGCACCAGAAGCTATTTTTTTACTCATTATACTAGAAGCTATTAATGGCATACTTTTAGCACAACTAATAGTATCTCTAAGTGCATAAATTTTTTTATCTGCTGGTGCTAAATTTAAAGTTTGACTAATCAAACTGATTCCAATATCTTTTACATTTTCTTTAAATTCTTCTACTGATAAGTTCACATTATATCCTGGTATTGATTCTAATTTATCTGCTGTTCCTCCAGTTATTCCTAAACCTCTACCAGACATTTTAGCAACTGGTATTCCTAGTGACGCTATAATTGGTGCCAAAATAATTGTGATTTTATCACCTACTCCTCCTGTACTATGTTTATCTACTATATCTTTTGAAATATCACTTAAATCTAAAATATCTCCTGAATTTGCCATTGCCATTGTTAAACTTAATATCTCATCAGCTGTCATTCCATTGATACATATAGCCATAATTAGAGCAGCTGCTTGGTAATCTGGAATGTTTCCATTTGTGTAATTTTCTACAAAGAATTCAATTTCTTCCTTAGATAACTCTTTACTATCTTTCTTTTTATCTAATATATTTAAAATATCCATTTAAAAACCTCTCTAAAATTATAATATTTCTAAAACTCTAGATTTATTGCTTATTTTTTTTGTTGTTGTAATAAAAGCCTCTTGTAAATTTTTTGTTGCACCTATTACTTTGCTTTCATCATCTGTATGAATAAGAGCAACAATTTCACCACTAGTTACAGCATCTCCAATTTTCTTCTTTAATACAATTCCAGCTTTTCTATTTATTTCTTCCTGATTTTTCATTCTTCCTGCACCTAAATAATTTGCTATACTTCCAACCATATCAGCATCTATACTTTCAATAATTCCACTTGAGGTTGCATATACAGGCATTATATATTTTGCTTCTTGAAATTTTTCTGGATGTTCTACATATTCTAAGCTTCCATATTGGGCAGCTACCATTTCCTTAAATTTCTGATATGCTTTTCCGCTTTTTATGGCTTCTCTTATTGTAGCAGCATTTTGATCTAAATTTTTACAATCTGTTGCTAAAGATAACATCACACTACCCAAGGCAATAACAACTTCACCAACATCTTGTGGCATACTACCTCTTAATGATGAAATAGTTTCTTGTATTTCTAAATTATGACCTATAGCATAGCCTAAAGGCTCATCCATAGATGTTATTACACAACCTACTTCTTTTCCCAAAGATTTTCCTAATCTATTTAATAGCTTTGCTAATCTTTTTGCATCATCTCTAGTTTTTATATATGTTCCTTTTCCACAAGTAATATCAAAAACATATTTATTTCCACCAGTAGCTAGTTTTAAACTCATTAAACTAGCAGCAATTAATGGTAAACTGTCTGAGCACGCTATTTGATTTCTTAATCTATACATTTTACTTTCTGCTGGTGCTAAGTTAAAATTCTGCTCTATTATGCTAACTCCAACTCTTTTTACTATTTCCTTAAACTCATCAATTGTAATATCAGCATCAAAACCAGGAATTGATTCTAATTTATCTATTGTTCCCCCAGAAATACCATATCCTCTACTTGAAATCTTTGCAACAGGTATTCCTAAAGCTGCAATTACTGGCATTAGAATAATTGTAACCTTATCTCCAACACCTCCTGTACTATGTTTATCTACTATATTGTCTGATATTTCACTTAAATCAATCGTAGTTCCAGATTCTGCCATTGCTTTTACTAGTTCCAAAATTTCAGTTTCAGTTAATCCATTAATATAAATATAGCTCATTAAAGCTGCTGCTTGGGCATCAGTTATTTCATCTCTAGTATATTTACCTATAAAATAACGAATTTCATCTCTGTTTAGCTCTTTTTTTTCTCTCTTTTTTTGAATAATGCTCTTTATATCCATTAATTTTTTCGAACTTAATTTTAGTTCTTCTCCTTTCTTTAGTATTTTTTTACCTTTTGTTTCATCTATTATCCATCTTGTAATTTATATAAAATTTTTTATAAAAGTCTTTCTATGTAGCATACAAGGACCATTTTCTTTTAATGCTTTAATATGAGCTGCTGTACCATAGCCTTTATGTTTTGCGAAGCCATATTCAGGAAATATTTTATCCCATTCAAGCATCATTCTATCTCTTGTAACTTTTGCTATAATTGAAGCTGCCGCAATTGAGTATTCTTTCGCATCACCTTTTATTATGGACTTATATGGTATTCCTCCAGTTTCAATATTTGTTAAAGCATCTATTAATATTAAATCTGGTTTTACTTCTAAAGCTTCTATTGCTTTTTTTACTGCTAGTTTTGTTGCATTTAATATATTAATTTCATCAATAGTTTTTTGATCAACAATTCCTGTACTATAGCTAATAGCTTGATTTACTATTTCTTCAAATACTTTTTCTCTTTTCTTTTCAGAAATTTTTTTAGAATCATTAACACCTTCTATTAACGAATCAATAGGTAAAATAACAGCACCTACAACAACTGGTCCTGCTAAAGGACCTCTTCCTGCTTCATCTATGCCACATATATATTTTATCTTATTATTATATAAACTTTCCTCATCTTTTTTTAAATTTTTTAGTCTTTCTATTTCTTTTTCCTTCATCTTTTTATTCCTATTTTAGTATTATCTTATTTCTAACATTTCACTTAAAGAAAAATATCTAGTTCCATTTTTATCAACAAAGCCATTTGAATATACAACTTCTCCGCTTTCGTAATTAACAAAAAAGCTCTCACTAGAAGTTTCTAGCATTTCTGGATCTAAGCCATTTTTAGAAAGTGTAGTTTGTGTCCATTTATACCAATAATCATCAGTAGTTCCATCTGATGATATATTGTACTTTTCCATATTTGCTATATCTTCTTTTGTACCCATATATTCATTTCCAGCTCCTAAATCTGTACCTTCAAATTGATATTTTTCATATAGACTTTCTGCTTTTGCTTGTACTAAAAGCATATTAGTTATATAAGTTTTTACCTTTGAATCTGACATAAGATCCGTAGTTGCTCCAATAGTAACTCCTGCTAGTATTACTAAAACAATTATTGTAATAACTAAAGCAGATAATGTAACACCTTTTTGATTTTTTATCATTTTTCCTCCGATTTTTAAGCTTATTTTAATCTTTCATTTGTATTATATCTATAGAACAAAAATATTTCAATATAAATAGAAAATTTTTCTATTTAAAACATATTACTTGTCTAATCCATTAAATTTAAGATATAATATAATTAAATAGGAGGTAAAAAACATGGATAACGATAATGAATTTAATTATAGCGAAGAAAATCATTTCAAAGCTCCAAAAGAGACAAAAAAATCTCATAAAGGTTTTGGAAAAACAATTGTATTTCCTTTTATTTCAGGAATTGTAGGAGCTTCTGTTGTAGTGGGAGCTTGCTTTGGAATTCCTAGTATAAAAGATAAAATTATAGGTACAACTACAAGCTCTAGTTTTTCAACACCTACAAGTACTCAAACTACTTTAGATGTTGTTAATTTATCAGATTTTTCTGATACTTCAATCAGTGTTGCTCAAAAAGTTCTACCTTCAATTGTTGGTATTACAGTAAATTATAATGTAAGCTCCGTTTTTGGAAGTAGTACAGCACAAGCCACTGGCTCTGGTATAATAATTAGTGAAGATGGATATATAGTAACAAATAACCATGTTATTTCTAGTGAATCTAGTTCTTCATCTTATTATGCAATAACAGAAGCTACTGGTATAACAGTTAATCTTTATAATGATTCTACTGAATACACTGCAACAATTGTAGGAACTGATTCATACACAGACTTAGCTGTTATAAAAATTGACGCTACTGGTTTAACCCCTGCTACACTTGGAAATTCAGATAATGTTCAAGTTGGAGAATTTGTAATGGCTGTGGGTAATCCTCTTGGAATGCAAAGTTCTGTAACTTCTGGAATTGTTAGTGCTGTAAATCGTGAAGTAACAACAGATGATGGAACAACATATACAGCAATTCAAACTGATGCTGCTATAAACTCTGGTAATAGTGGTGGTGCTTTGGTAAATGCAAATGGTGAAGTAATTGGAATTAATACTTTAAAACTTGCTGGTGAAGGAATTGAAGGTATGGGATTTGCAATTCCTATAAACTCTACTACAAAAGTAATTTCTGAATTAATTGAATATAAAGAAGTTAGAAGACCATATATTGGAATTACTGGTTCAGCGGTTACTGAAACTATTTCTACTCGTTATAATGTTCCAATTGGTGTTTATGTAGAAAGCGTTGAAGCAGGCGGTCCTGCTGAAGCTGCAGGCTTAAAAGCTGGAGACATTATTACAAAAATTGAAGGTACAGAAGTTTCAACAGTTCAAGAATTAAACAATATAAAAAATACCTATAGTATTGGAGATGAAGTTACTTTAACAGTATATTCAAATAACGAATATAAAGATGTAAAAATAAAACTACAAGAGCAAGTTGTAGAAGAAGCAACAACAAACAATAATGCTTCTGTTCAACAAAACAGTAATACTTCAAGAGGAAACAATAGTCAAGTTCCAAGTTCACCAGATGATTCAATATTTAAATACTTTTTTAACTAACTAATCCCCTTATTAATATATATTAAAAATCCACTGATTTATAAACATCGGTGGATTTTTACTTTATCTATTAAATTTTGAAATCTAAAGTTTTAAACTTCTCTTTCCATCAATTAAGTTTTCAGAAGTTGTTTTATAAACAGTCTTCTTTCTATTTAAAAAAGCATATACAAAAGCTGTAATAGGTATTGTATACACAACTCCCATACTTCCGGCTAAAGCTGAAATTATTTCTTCTGCAATAGTATCTTTATTTAAAATTTCAGCAAGTGGCATATTACAAGCCATAAATAATAAAATAAGTTTTAAAGCTCCTCCTACATATGCTAAAATTAAAGTATTTGTCATTGTACCAATAACATCTCTTCCTATATTCATACCACTTTTAAATAATTCTTTCCAAGAAATATCTTTCGTTTTATTTTTTATTTCATCTAAGCTTGAAGCTATACTCATTCCAACGTCCATACACGCACCTAATGCTGAAATTACTATTCCTGCAAAAATTAAATCTCTAAAATTGAAAGATACTGTTTGCATATTCATACTTAGCTGTATAGCATCTTCACAAGCTCCAGAAAGCTCTGCTAAATAGCTAAATATAGAGGCAACTATTCCTGCTGAAACAACTCCTCCTAAAGTTCCAATTACAGCTGTAATAACTTTTTTATTTATTCCACCTATAACGATGAAAGTTGCTATTATTATAACAGCACAAGTTAAAATTGACATCCAAATCGCATTATAGCCTGCAAATATTAATTTTATTAGAATAAACCATACTGCTAAAATAGTAATAAGAAGACCTATTATTGCTTTTATTCCTTTTTTTCCACCTACTAAAATAATGCTTAGTAGAAAAATTAAAATTAATATATATATATAATTTGAGCGAATTATTCCCTCTACTGTTGGTGTAATATTTCCATTAGCATCTACAGCTAATTGTACAGAAACCGTATCTCCTTCTCTTAATTCATAAGCTAATATTTTTCCTTCAATATCATAAGATAATACAAATTCAGTTGTAAACTCTTTTGCTTCATATTCTCCGTCTATAATTTCTATTTTTATTTGTTGTACAGTATCTTCAATACTTCCTGTTGTTCTTTTTGTTATTTCTCCTGTTTCTATAACCTTTGCCTTTGCTGTTACTATATTTGCTTCTTCTACTGCTTGAGTTTCTTGTGTTTGTTCTCCTTCTACTTCTTGTGTTTCTTCTGCAAAAACTACATTTATTAAAAGGCTTATCATTAGTACAAATGTTAGTCCGATAAGTATTACTTTTTTCAATTTAAATCCTCCTAATCCTATTCAATTTTAAGAAACTTAAAAAATAACAATATCCATTTCGTTTGTATAATCTGTATTTCCATATGCATAAACTATATAAACATATCCATCATCAGTTAAAAAGAATGTAGTAGCATTTTCAACTTTATATATATCACTATTTAAATCTCTCTCATATAAATTTCCATAATCTGCTGCTATTATTTTTGCATTTGTATCTGCAATTTTTATTTCATCATTAATTGTATCTTGTACAGCTGATACAGTTGTCTTTTTTAGTTCAATTAAATCTTCTAGCGAAACTAATCTATCTGCAGACATACTATAATTATAAGTTTTTATAGAAACTTTTTCAGCTTTCGTACCTTCTTTTAGAGAAGATTTAATAACTACTGAAACAATATCTTCATTTATATAAGCTTGATATGTAACATTATAAACTACAAATTGTTCTGTTTGCCTCATAATAGTATTTGCTTTATCGTAAAATTCAGTTCTTATACTATTGTTTATTTCATTCACTTTTTCAGAATTAATATTAATTGTAGGAATTGTAGCATTTACAATATAATAGTTTTCATCAGAGTTCTCTAATTGATATAAAGAATATACTAATTCATTTTCCTCTTTTATTTTCTCTATATTTACATTTTCACTTTTTATATTAAGCTTATTTTGAAATAAATTATTAAAATCTACTTCTAAAGCTGCAAGTTCTTCTGCTGTTTTTTGACTACCAATATTTATTCCTATCATTAAAGGATCTGTTTCTGCATATTTATAAAAAAATTGTATATATATACCAATGCATAAAGCCATAATACAAATTAGTGTTAACCCTAAAAAAAACAAATATTTATTTCTTCCTTTTAACTTACTAACAAATCTTCTTAACGCTCTTATCATAATTTTCTCCTACTTTTAAAATTGGTTTTATTATATCATTATATTCTAAAAAATTCAATTTTTATTTACTTTTTTGTTTAAGTTTTGTGAAAAGCATGTAAAAATCATTGACGTGATTCACAAAATAATGTATTATAATACTGTTAAATACTTTTGTTTTAAGAAAATATTTGGATAAAATTTAAGAGGTGAATAGATAATATGTTATGTTCAGTATGTAATAAAAACACTGCTGTTATATTTATTAATAAAACTGAAAATGGTAAAAATTCAGTAGATGGACTTTGCTATAATTGTGCAAAGAAAAAAGGATTAAATCCTTTAGAAGTACTTACAAAAAACTCAAATCTTTCTCCAGAAGATTTTGAAGATATGTCTAATCAATTTGAAAGTATATTAAAGGATTTTTCTGAAAATATGAATTTAGAAGAGTTAGGTATTGATCCTTCTACTATGGAAAATGAAAATTCTGAAAATCCTTTAAGTGGCATTTTAGGCTTTTTTAAAGCTCCAATGAATTCACAATCAGATAAGAATTCAAATCCAGATGCAGAGCAAGAATCAGCTAACAATTCTTCTAAGAAAACTGTAAAAGTAGAAAAGAAACAAAAAAATAATAAAAAACGTTTTTTGGATACTTTTGGTACAAATTTAACAGAAAAAGCTAAAAATGGTTTATTAGATGAAGTTATAGGAAGAGAACAAGAAATTCAAAGAGTAACTCAAATTTTAAATCGTCGTTCTAAAAATAATCCTTGTTTAATTGGCGAGCCTGGGGTTGGTAAAACTGCTATAGCTCAAGGTTTAGCTATTAAAATTGCTCAAAAAAAGGTGCCTGCTAAATTATTAAATAAGGAAGTTTATTTAATCGATATGACAGCAATTATAGCTGGTACTCAATTTAGAGGTCAGTTTGAAGGCAGAATGAAAAGCTTAGTAGACGAATGTAAAACTTATGGAAATATAATTCTTGTAATAGATGAAATTCACAATATAATCGGTGCTGGTGATGCTGAACATTCTATGAATGCAGCAAATATTTTAAAACCATCTTTATCTAATGGAGATATTCAAATTATTGGAACAACTACACTAAAAGAATACAGAAAATATATTGAAAAGGATTCTGCTTTAGAAAGAAGATTTCAACCAGTACTTGTAGAAGAGCCTTCTATACAAGATACTGTTGGTATTTTACAAGGAATTAAAAAATATTATGAAGAATATCATAAAGTTTTAATCACTAATGATGTTATAGAAAAAACTGTTAAAATGTCTGAAAAATATATTCATGATAGATTTTTACCAGACAAAGCTATTGATTTAATAGATGAAGCTTGCTCTAAAATAAATTTAAACAATCATGAATTATATGAGCTTGAAATTATAAAAAATGAACTTGCTAAAATCGCAGAAGAAAAAGAAGAAGCTGTTTCTTCTGATTCAATTGAAGATTACCAAAAAGCAGCTGATTTAAAAACAAAGGAATGTACTCTTCAAGAAAGATTAGCAGAAATTGAAAGTAAATTAAAGCCTTCTGTATTAACGATTCAAGATATTGCAGAAGTAATCGAAAAATGGACAAAAATACCAGTAACTAAAATTACAGAAGCAGAAACTCAAAAACTATTGAATTTAGAAAATAATCTTCATAAACATATAATAGGTCAAAATGCTGCTGTTGAAGCTGTTTCAAAAGCTATTAGAAGAAATAGAGCTGGACTTCAAAGCACTAAAAGACCACCATCATTCATATTCGTTGGTCCTACTGGTGTTGGTAAAACAGAACTTGCTAAAGCTTTAGCTTATGAAATGTTTGGTTCAGAAGACTCTATTATTCGTATAGATATGTCTGAATATATGGAAAGTCATTCAACAGCAAAATTAATTGGTGCTCCTCCAGGATATGTTGGTTATGATGATGCTGGACAACTTACAGAAAAAGTTAAAAGAAGACCTTATTCTATTATTCTTTTAGATGAAATTGAAAAAGCTCATCCAGATGTATTTAATATTTTACTTCAAGTATTAGATGATGGAAAACTAACAGATGCGCAAGGAAATACTGTTAATTTTGAAAATACAATTTTAATAATGACTTCAAATGCTGGTTCAAATCTAAATAATAATACAATTGGATTTAGTAAAAGTGAAACAATAATTAATAAAGATAAAATAGTAGCAGCTTTAAAAGATTTATTTAGACCTGAATTTTTAAATAGAGTTGATGAAATAATTCCTTTTGATAGCTTAACAGAAGCTGAATTATTACAAATTGTTGACTTATTGTTAGACAAAACAAGAGAAGCTTTAAGTAACAAAGATTTAAAATTAGAAGTTACAGATAGTGCAAAACAATATCTTTTAAAACATGGTACTGATTTAAAATATGGTGCAAGACCACTTAGAAGAGCTATTCAAAGATATATTGAAGACGAAATAGCTGAAAGAGTTTTAAAAGAAGAATTTGTTGCAGGTCAAACTATTTATGTAGATTTAAAAGATGATAAATTAATTTTTAATAGCTAAGAATAGACGGGTTTTTAACCCGTCTATTCTTGCGTTTACTCAAAATCTTCTAATACAGAATTTAATTTTCCCTCTCCAAATACATAAAAGCCTTCCTCTAATTTTTTAATATCTTCTTCTGTTAAATATTCTTTTGATATATCTGTTGTTTCATATAATACTAAGTTTCCATCAGGTTCTAAATGAAATACTTGAACATACTTTTCTCCAAGCTTTATAATAAAATGCTCATTACATAAAGAATTTATTTCTTGAGATAATACTACTCTTCTAGAAGAAAACTCCTCTACTTCCCAATCATCATAAAATTCTTCTACTTCTTCTTTTGTTAAATTTACTAATTCCTCTGGTAATTCCGCATATTCAAATTTAAAATGACCACACTGATTATAATATTTTTTCATTGCAAATTCTGCATTAGGAGAAACCTTTTCTTCTGTTGACGCAGCTTCTAAAACTTCATTTGAGCTTAAGTTTTCTAAAATATTTTCTTCTGCTTCTATTACATTACTATTACTTTCGTTTAAAAATTGTATTTCCTCTCCTACTACCTTTAAATTTGCATCACCCAATTTTTGATTTACCCACATTTTTGAAAATATAAATCCAACTCCCATAGAAAAAATAAAAATTAAAACCCCATAAAACACTATTTTCTTCATAAAATTTACCACCTTTAATTTGTATTATTCTTATTTTTTCCTTTTTTATACAAATTATTTATCAAAGCTTATTCTTTTAGATTCTAATGTGATATTTGTTTTGACAATTTACATAAAAAGTTGTATAATAATATTATTGTATTTTATAGAAAATGGAGATTTATTTATGAATTATAATTCAAAAAGAACTTTAAATTTAAATGCTACTAAACTAGATACTTCATCTTTAGATAACAAACAACTTCATCAACTTTATAAAGACTTCTTTCGAAGTGCAGAAGAAGATTCTTTACTATTAGTTAATGATGAGTTTTGTTATTTAGATCATAAAAATCGAAGAAAAATTATAGATAAAAAAAGTTTTGATTTACATTTTTCAGAAACTATTTCTTCTACATTTGATAGAATTTTATTTAGTTTAAAAAATCCAGATGCAGAAGACAGAATGAGTAGTGATGCTATATTTATTTTTTTAAATATATTTAATCATCCAATATTTAATAATTGTTGTATAGAAAAAGGACTTTCTAAATTAACAAGCGATTTACATAAATATATGCGTTCAGATCCAAATGCTATAGACACAAAAATATTACTATCAACATATGTATCTGCTTACGCAGATGTACATAGAGATATTTCTAATATTAAAAATGCCACTGAATATTTTATGCACAATCACTTTCTTTCAGCTAGTGCAATAAGTGGTTCTACTTATTTTAGTAATTATACTATAGATGAACTATTGGATTTATCAACTCGAAAAATTATTGATAAAGCCGATATTATTGATATGCTAGGTGAAAATAACTATCAAGAAGAAATCTTAATAGCTAAAAGTAACTGTCAAATGGCAAAATTTAAAGGACAAAAAGAAGAATTGCGTGCTAAAACTCACTTTAATAAATTAACGACCTTACCTAAAGCCTTTCCTATATTATGTGATATGCATCAAAATCAACTAATTGACAATAATGATTTAAAAAGCAGTAAACCTACTAAAAAGAATATTCTTGAATTACCAGAAAAACATTTAGTTTATGTACTTACATCTGGCATATTTAGTAATACTAAAATTTCTTCTACTGATTTAATAAAACTATATGGAAATAACCTTTCTGGTGATAAATGTATTTTCTTGGCTAAGCAAGGTTTTATAGCACCTCAAGATTTAATTACAACTTTATCTATGGAAAGTGTTCCAAGAGTCTCACCTGAACTTGCTATTGACCCACTTGCTCTATTTAATTTCTATGAGCCAGAAGTTTTATTTAAAATGTATAACGAAGGTACTTTAACACCTGCTTTTGTAAATACTTTTAATAGTAAATTACTTTCTAAAATTCCAGAAGAAGAAAAAACTAGTTTTGCCAATGAACTTATTAGAAAAACTCAAGAATTTGATAAAAATAATTCTGATAAAATATTGTTTGACTATTATAAATTTGGTCTTTTACCTAATTCTTCTTTAGGTCTTTTCCTAAACGAAGACAAAATTACAGATTTATATATAAATGATAAATTAGAAGATAAGGACTTATTAAACTTCTACAAAGCTGGTTTAATTTCTCAAAATGGATTATATGATTTTTTCGGCAATGAAGGAATTATCGAAAATGTAGCAAATAAAACATTTTCTGAGGCTGATTTATTAGCAATACCATCAACTCAAAGAGAAAAAGCTTTATCTGATGCATATCTTGCTGGAACTCTTCCTTCTGGCAATCTAATGCATATGTTTTTAGAGCATGATATTTTTTCTATAGATAAAATAGATTTACTTTTAAAAGAAAAAGAGCCTGAAGAAGATTTAATTATGTATGTTACAGAGGCAAGTAACCCAGATAGAATAAAAGATTTATTTTTAAACTACAACATATCTTATGAAGATTTAACAATTCTTAAAAATCGTGGACTTTTAAGTGAAGAAAATTTTAATTCTTTTGCATCTGCAATTGATAAAAATAAATTTTATAAAAATCTAAAAAATAGTAATCTTGTTCTACACTCAGTAACGCCTGAGACATCTTCTGATTCAACAGGAAGATATTATTCAAATGAGCCTAACTCTCGTTTATCTAAAGCAAGAACAGATTTTAATTTAGAAAAAGAAGCTTTGCAAATTTTATTAGATGCTCCTGATTTTGAAAATGAAAAAGATGAAATACCAACTATTATTAGCATTGATCAAAATGGAAATCCTACTTCTTTAGATGGATATTCTTGTATACCAATTTCTAAATATGGTTTAGTTATTTTTGAAAAATTTGCTCGTTCAAATAGTTTGTTCATAATGCCATATCAACAAGCTGACTACTTTTTACATGGAAATATGAATCTTTTAGATAGCTCATTAGATATAAACTCAAAAAACAAAAAAACTTTATCTCAAATGTCTAGTGTCATTGTACGTCAACATACAAAACATTTTCTACGAAATGTTTTAGATGCTACAATGAAGCTAAATCCAGCTGCAAAAGAAGATTTAAAGCCAAACGGAAAATATAGTCCAGAAGCTATCTACTATATAAATGAAATGGAAAGTTTTTATACTAAAGTTGCAGAATCTGAAAAAAACAAAGGAGAATAAATTGTACATGGAAAATAATATTTTTACATTACCTGCAAATACCGATTATTTATTTAATAAAGAAAAAGTATCTAAAATACTAGATGATTTTATAGGTATTTTAAAAAATGAAACTCATACTTTAGAGCAAACACTTGCAAAAGATGCAATAAATGGAGATATAAAAATAAAAGCTAAAGAAATCTCTTATTTTTTAAAAAATGAAAATCTACCTTTTATAGTAGATTTTTCAAAAACTTCTATAAAAGATGGTATTGGATCAATTTGCACTATGTATAATGGCAATCCTCTTATAACTTTAAAATTAATTTTTCTTGCGCTTCGTACTCACAATCAAATTTATCTATTGACTAATAATTATTTAGAAACTAATAAATTTTTAATTTCTACTTTAGATAATATTTTAGAGAAAAATAAATATGCAAGAAAAATTCTTGATATTATTTCTATATCAGAAAATGAATTCTTTAAATATCAAAAGAATTTCGATAGTTTGCTTTTTATCGGTACAAAAAATGAATACATATCAATTCTACCTCATATAAAAATTCCTATAATATTTCAAAGTTATGGTTTGGTTGAGGTATTTGTAGATTCTAAATTAAGTAAAAATCTAAAAAATATTTTATTGAGTATGGATCATTTTGCTTTTGATAATGATATATCTCTTAATTATATTGATATAGATAAAGATACAAAAAATTTAATAAGTGATTTAAATTATTTTGGGAAAGATCAAATAATAGCTATTTTCACTAGCAATACTAACACAGCTTATTTTCTTTTAAACAATTTAAAATGTAAAAAAATATTTATCAACTCAAATCCTTTTGAAAAAGATTTATTAGTGTTTGATGAGGCGCAATTTATTTTCGAAAAAGAAGTTTATTTTAAAAACAATTAGTTTTGACAATTTATATTCTCTAATATATAATGTTGTTAAATTTGTATAGTTTTGTAATAAAAGTAATTTAAAAAGGGATAAAATTATGGAAAATGATATTAATAATAAAAATAACTCTGAAGATTTAAACGAAAAAGATAAAAGTTTTATAAATAAAGAAAAAGAAGAACAATTAGTTCGTTCCTATGTTTCTGGAAAACTTACTATTACAGACTTAGAAAATAAAACAATTAATCCAGATAATGTTTTAAGATTAGAAGAATCACTTATTTTAAAATTTTTTACAAAAGGTCTTCCAAAGAACTTAAAATATTCTGAGGAAGCATTACTTTATGCTTATGGTAGAACTTTATCTGGAAATGCTATACTAAAACTAAGCTCTCTTGGTTATATTTCTCGTAATAAAGTTATACTAATTTCAAATAAACATAGCTTGCCTATTACAGATCCAGATTTGGCAGCAAAACCAGCTGATATTTTAGAATTTTATTCTGCAGAAACCTTAGCTTCAATGGCAGATAAAAATGAAATCGACTATGAATTTGTAAGAAATTATAATGCAAATTTAATTTCTTCCTTATCAGATGAAGAAAAAGATAATCATTTTTCTAATTTAGTGGCTAATACAGAAAGTTTAAGTGAAAGAGAAGATTTTCCAAATATTCCAGAAGATGACTCTACTTCTGATGAAATAAAAACTTCTCAAAAAGCTGATAGTAATGCTACACCAGAAGATAAATTTAAAAAATTATTATTCTATTATTATGAATTAGGCATTTTACCAGCAAACTATACTGGTGGAATAGTAGATTTTAACTATATTCAAAAAAAATGTGAGAATCATAAAATAACATATAAAAATATTGTAGATTTATATGTAAATAATGTTATAACAGCAAAACAGTTTTTAAAATTATTAGAGCTTTCAGAAGTAAACTTAGAACAATTTTATTCTGGTAATATTGTTTCTGATGAAGTTTTAAAAAATATAAATTCGGATAAAAAATCTGCAACCTTTAGTGAAGCTTTTAAATCTGAAAATTTATCTGTTGAAAATTTACTTAATTTATATTTGTACGAAAAAGTTTTAAATGTTGACGATTTACAAAAAATATTAATAGAAAATAAAGTAACAGAAAATTTAGGAATATATTTAAATGAAGATGTTGATAAACGAAAAATAGAAGAACTTTATACTCACTTTTTAATTGATTATAATTGCTTAGTTTCTTTAAAAAAGGAAAATACAATTAGCGAAGCCGATTTTGATGATATAAAAGATAAAATAAGTAGTGAAGATTTTTATAATGATTTATCTAAAATAACTGATCTATATATTCATACTACCCCAGATAATATTTCAGCTTCTATTCATCATAGTATCTCTGGCACTCGTGTTTCACAAATAGATTTCAGAAAAGAACAAGAAATGTTACATAATTTATTTGGAAGCCCTACTGAAAGAGAAAAATTACCACTAATACATGCAACAGATTTAAAAGGAAATACTACTGCTTTAGACGGTTATACTTGTGTGCCAATGCAAAAATTTAATGTAGTAACTTTAAAGAAATTTGAAACAGATGCAGATACTTATGTAATGCCTTATCAACAAGCAGCCTTTTTCTTACATAATTCTTACAAACCTGCTGAATTTTCTTCAAATGGTGGTTTTCAAGCTGAAATTCCTTTACCGCTTGAAGATTATAATGATCCAAATGTAATTTCTGTTGTATCTTATTCTTTAGATTACAGAAGAGATTTATTAGAAGCCATTTGCGAATTGAGTAATGAAGAAAGAGCAAAATCAGAACTTTTTATTAACGGCAAACCAAGCAATAAAGTAGAAGCCTTTTTAAATGAAAAAAATATAGCTGAACGAGAACTATAATTCTATTTTACTAAAATATTAATCGAAAGGAATATAAAAAGTTGAAAAATATACCTAATCCAATTTCTAATTTAAAAAATCATACAGAATATAACTTTAAAGCATCAAAAATAGAAAAAATATTAGAAAAATTTTCAATATTAATTGAAAAAAATAAAATTAGTTTTGATAATGCTATAAAAAAAGATTCAAAATCTAATAATCAAAAAATTGAATTTGATAGAATTATAAATATTGTAAAAAACTATAAAAAAGATATGCCTATTTTACCATCTTTTTCAGCTAAAACTATAAAAGATGGTTTTGGAAATATTGCAGTAATGTATAATGGAGATCCTTATGTAACTTTAAAAATGCTTATATCTTCTTTAAGAACTCATAATAATGTTATATTTTTTACAAATAATTTCAAAACTTTAAATGACTTATTAATAGAAAGTATAAATATTGTTACTCGTGAATTAAATTATACTGAAAGAATTGCTGTATTACAAAATAATTTTTCTAAAAATGATATTATTAAAAAGCAAAATTCTTTTAATCTTTTAGTTTATATTGGTAGCAAAAGAGATTTCCAGGCAGTAAATAAACAGTTAAATATACCTTCTGTATTTAGAGGATATGGTTTTATAGATGTGTTTATCGAAGATAAATCTTTTAAAGAAACACTTTTAGATATTGATGATTTTGCTTATGAAAATAATATAAAAGTAAATTATTTTCATAATACAGATATAGATCAAACTATTGATTATATAAATAAATATAATTTAAATGATTGCTTTGCCGTATTTACTAGAAATTCAGAACTTGCTTATAAATTCATTAATTCTATTAAATCTAAAAATATATTTATAAATACAAACCCCTTCATAAACTACGAATTTGATTTAAATGAAAATCAACTAGTTTATACCAAAAATATTAGTATGAAAATATAGGTTCAAAACATTGAACCTTATTTTTTATTTCCTTAAAAATCATTATATAAAATTATTAAGTTTATTTAAAAAATTTAATTTTGTTTTTTATCTAAAAATTCATTAATATCTATTTTATTTCCATCTGTTTTTATATAAATTTGTCCACTTATATCAGTTCTATAAATTTTAATTTTTAGCTTTTCTAAATTATTTAATGTGCTACTACTTGGATGTCCAAATTTATTATTTTTTCCAACTCCAATCAAAGCATATTGTGGTTTAACTTTATTTAAAAATTCTATAATAGATGATGTTTTAGAACCATGATGAGCTACCTTTAAAATTGTTGATTTTAAAATATGAGAATTATTTTCATATTTATCTAAGATTGCTTTTTCTGCAATTTCTTCTATATCTCCTGTAAATAATATACTAAAGTTTTTATAAATTAATTTTCCCACAATAGAATTATTATTTAAAGGATTTTCTGAAATTTCTAAAGTCTCTTTTGGCCATAAAATTTCCATATATAAATTTCTAGAAAAATTAATCTTATCTCCTGTTTTTATAAAATTAATACTAGCATTATTTTCTTTTGCTAGTTCTATAAAACTTTCAAAATTTTCACTATTTTCTTTTTGCTTTGAAACAAAAATTTTATCTACTCTAATCTCCTCCATTATACTTAAAGCTCCTCCACAATGATCACTATCAAAATGAGATATTATTAGAAAATCAATTTTTCTTGCACCTTTATTTATTAAAAAAGGTAATAAACTACTTCTACCATAATCATAACTACTGTTCTTCCCGCCTTCTCCAGTATCTATTACAATAAATTTATTATTTGGAGTTCTTATAACAGTACAATCACCTTGCCTCACATCTAAAAAATATATTTCAATGTACTTTTCTATATTAAAATTTTTTTGAATATATTGAAATAGAAAAACAAAAATAATTAAAATAATTAATACTTTATTTTCTGCGAGTTTTCTAATATTAAAATATTTTTCTAAACTACGTTTTCCACTTTTTATTCTCCAAATGTGTAAAAAATTTATAATAGTATTTTTTCTAACTTTATATATAATAAAAAAAATCAATAAATAATAAAATATAATAAAAAATATACTTGGTCTTTTTATATAAATTACAGAAAGTGGTAATTTTGAAAGTTTCTCTACTAAATAAAATAAAATTCTTAGTAATGTTGAATTTATACTAGTAATTATATTAAATGGAATAAAAGTCTCGATAAAACTAAAATAACCTAATAAAATAATTGGTGCTACAAAAGGAGATGTTACAATATTTGATATAAAAGAACTTATTGATATAAAATTAAAATTGAACCAAATTATTGGAAAAATAATAATTTGCACAGCAATATTTAAGCAAAATCCCTCGACAAATAATTCTAGTATTTTCATATACAATTTATTTCTAGAAAAAAATTTTTTTAATTTTCTTGTAAGAAGTAGTTTTCTAAAAAATTTATAGAAAAGAAAAATTCCTAAAACTCCTCCAAATGAGAGCCACATTGCAACACTTTCAATATTGTAAGGATTTATAGCCAAAATTAAAAACATCGATAAGCAAAAATTATTATAAAAATCACTTTTTCTATTTATACCAAAAACTAATAACCATATAATTTGCATAAATACAGCTCTTACCGCTGAAACTGGAAAATCTATTAAAACAATAAATATACTTAATATTAAAGAACTAATACAGTTTTCTATTTTTTTATTTAGTTTAAATACTTTTGTAAATTTTTTTATAATTACTACTAAATACGATATATGCATTCCAGATATTGCTATAATATGAGATAAATTGCTCTTTCTAAATTGTTCTTTTATTTCTTCATCTAAGTTTGAAGTATTTCCAAATAACAATGCTTTTAAGAAATTAGAAGTTTCAGTTGTATATTTTTTATCTAAGAATTTTTCGGCATTATTTTTTAATTCTAAAATTATTTTCATAGCTTTTATTCTTATAGTTTCTTTTTCTATATTTTTTATTTCAAATTTATCCACAAATACCATACCATAGATTTTATTTTGCTTTAAATATTGTCTATAATCAAATTCATACTCATTTCTCGAAGTCTCTGCTTTAGTAAAATTTCCTTCTACATAAACATAATCTCCATATTCTAATGTTTTTATATTCTTTGATACATATAATTTTACTTTCCTATTAATATTATCCTTTGCAATATAATAATCCTTGTATTCTCCTTCTTTTTTTAAGCTAGCAATAAAAAAATTTCCTTTTATCTGAAATTCTTCTTGTATGGCTTCAAATTTAGTTTCATACTGATTAATGTATAATAGTGCGATACTTGAAATTAATGCGAAAATAAAAAATAAGCGTTTTTTATCTTTAATATATAAAATTACACCTAATATTACTAAAAAGCATAAAAAAAAGAGGCTATTTTTAATGTAAAGCCCCCAAAAAATTCCGAATAGAAAACTAATTAACGTAACTAGCATTTTCTACTCCTTTAATATATATTTTATTCTACAATTCTTCTTGCTGTAACAAATCTTGTATATAATATGAATTTGAACTTAAACCATCGATTACAACTCCTCTTGTTGCATTAGCTGCATGTATAAATTCATCATTTCCTAAATAAATTCCAACATGTCCAATTTTAGTTTTAGCTTCGTCATAAAATAAAATTAAATCGCCTACCTTTAGCTCATCTTTAGAAACTTCTTTCCCAATTGAAGTTTGATCTGCTGAAACAGAACCTAAGTTAAATCCAAAATTTTTAAATACATATTTTGTAAAACCAGAACAATCAAATCCTGTTTCTGGTGTTTTTCCACCTAATACATATTGCAATCCTAAAAATTGTTTTGCAAAATCTGCTACTTCTTGGCCTTTATTTACATTTGCTACTGGTTCAGAATTTACTGTTTCTTCTACATTTGCTATTTCTTCTGAAGAACTATTTGTTTCTACCTTTCTTTCTCTAACCAAACCTCTTGAACTTATTGTACCTATTGTAATAAGGCTTTTAGAAACATAACCATTTACATCTCCTGCCTCTATTTCATACCAATCACCTGATTCGCTTTTAATTGTTACTTCATCAAATTCATCTAAAGTATTAACTAATTTAGATGATATATCAGCTGCTTCTCTAACATTAGCAGTTTCTACATTTACATATCCAGTTTTATTCACATTTGAAGTTGTAGTTTCTTCTTCAGCACTTGTTTCTTCATTTGTTGTAGTTTCTGTATTATCTGTAGTCTGCTGTGCATCTTCAACTAAAGTTTTAGCTATCCAACCTTGATTAGAATTACTTTCTACCTTTATCCAATTTTGTAAGTCAAAAATAACTTTTACTTCATTTCCAGTTTCTAAACTAGCTATAGAATTTGATGAAAAAGTTGGTAATAATTTTAGCTGTGTATTTGTTTTTATTCTTACTGTTTTATCTGTTAAATCTTCTGAAGATATTTCATTACTACCTTCTACTTCTGTATTTGCCTCATTGTTTGTAGCAGAACTAGTATTATCTTGGGTTTCATTCTCTACAGTATTTGTAGTATTTGTTTCATCACTAGTTGTATTAGTATTACTTACATTAGAATCCGTTTCATCTGAAGAAGTTTGATCATCTTCGTTTGTAATATATTCTTTACTTGCATATCCAGTATTTCCATTGAAATTAACTTTATACCAGTCTCCTGTTTCTCCAATAATTTCAACATTATCATTTTCATAAGCTACATCTAACACTGCAGATTCTGTATTTGCTTCTGCTCTTATTCTTACAGCCTCTACATTAACTTTTCCTGTAGCTGCAAAGCAAGCATTTATACTAGTAAGTAAGCACAAGCTAATTCCTACACCATATATAATTTTTCTACTTTTTTTCATTAAATCCATCCTTATTTTTTCCAAAATTCGCCATTAGTATATTATCTTTTATAAAATTTGTCAATCTTTAAAATTTTTATTTTTCTTTTAAATAATATTCTTTTTCTTTATTTTATATGTTTTTTCTTAAGTTTTATTTTAATTACAGAAAAATAGACATATTATTTCTAATATGTCTATAAAATATTAATCATCTAATTTTAATTCTATATGTACTTCCTCTAATTGTTTATCTAATACCTTTGAAGGTGCATTCATAAGTACATCTCTTGCTTTTTTATTCTTAGGAAAAGCTATTACTTCACGAATATTATCTTCTTTAGCAAGAAGCATTACAATTCTATCTAATCCTGGAGCAGCACCAGCATGTGGTGGTGTACCATAGCTAAAAGCATTAAATAAAGCTCCAAATTTATTTTTTACATCATCTACTGTATATCCTGCTATTTCAAATGCTTTTATCATAATATCTTGGTCATGATTTCTTACAGCTCCTGATGCTAATTCGTATCCATTACATACTAAATCGTATTGATATGCATAAATATCTAGTGGATTCTTTGAACATAATGCTTCCATTCCACCTTGTGGCATTGAAAATGGATTATGATTAAAATCAATTGTTCCTTCATCAGATAATTCTTACATTGGAAAATCTACTATAAAACAAAACTTGAATATATTTTTTTCTAATAAATCTAGCTCTTCTCCAAGTTTTATTCTTACTCCTCCAGCTATTTTCTGTGCCTTCTCTAATTCATCAGCTACAAAGAATATTGCATCTTTCTCTTTTATATTCATCAGCTCAAAGATCTTTTCTTTTCTATCATCATCTATAAATTTACTAATTCCACCATTTAGAGTTTTATTCTCATCTACTTTAACCCAAGCCAAACCCTTTGCAGATAGTTCTTCTTGCGCGTAAGTTCCCATATTGTCAAAGAATTTTCTTGGTTTATCCTCCATATTTGAAACTTTTATTGCTTTTACAGTTTTATTTTTAAAAGCATTAAATTCTATTCCTTCAAAAATTTCTGTTAAATCTTGAATTAAAAGAGGATTTCTTAAATCTGGCTTATCAGTTCCGTATTTTTCCATAGCTTCTTTGTAAGGTATTCTTAAAAATTTACCATCTTCTACTTTATAATCAGTATTCTTTTTAAATACACTTGGAACTACTTTCTCTATTACATTTAAAACATCTTCTTGAGTTGCAAAGCTCATTTCAAAATCTAATTGATAAAACTCTCCTGGTGAGCGGTCTGCTCTTGGATCTTCATCTCTAAAACAAGGTGCAATTTGATAGTATTTGTCAAATCCAGAAACCATCAACAATTGTTTAAATTGTTGTGGTGCTTGAGGTAGTGCATAAAATTCTCCTGGATGTAGTCTACTTGGTACTAAAAAATCTCTAGCTCCTTCTGGTGACGAATTTGCCAATATTGGCGTTTGAATTTCGGTAAAACCAAGCTCATCCATAGCTGTTCTAAAATCTTTCATTATTTTAGAACGAAGCTTTATATTTTGATGAATTTTATCATTTCTCAAATCTAAAAATCTATATTCTAGTCTTAAATCTTCTCTAACATTCTGATTCTCAACATTAATTTCAAAAGGTAAAGAATTTCTACATTTTCCAAGAACTATAATATCTTCTGCAATAATTTCTATATCTCCAGTAGCAATTTTAGGATTTTTATTACTTCTTTCTACAACTTTACCACTCACTGTTACTGTACATTCTTTTGTTACATCTTTAATTTTTTCTTCTATACTTGCTACATCTGAAATAACTATTTGAGTAATTCCAAATTCATCTCTTAAATCAATAAACATCATTTTTCCAAGATTTCTAATTGTTTGCACAAATCCTGCTAAACGTACTTCTTTATTTACATCTGTAGCTCGTAATTCTCCACAATTATGAGTTCTATATATATTTGCCATTTTTGTTATATCCTTTCTGCTATTAATTTTTTATCTAGTTCTTTCTTGTCTTTCATGTCCACCCTTTTCTCTATCATTTGCTTTATCAATTTTTCCACTTGTATCAACTTTTAAATCTTCAAATTCATTTGGTAAATCCATATATTCTCTTTCTAATTTTTTCTTTCTCTTTTTCTTCTTTGCATCCTCTATAATTGTTTGGGCTTCTAATTCGTTTTTAGCATCTTTTAAAGCAGCCTCGTCTATTTCTGGTTCATTTTCGTCTCTTCCAAAAGTATATTTTGTGCTAGTAGCTTTTTTCATTTCTACATCAACAATTTGCTGTTGTTTTATTAATATTGCAATTCTTTTTAAATCTGTTTCAATATCTTTTTTCATTTTTGGATCTGAAGTTTTTAAAAGGGCTTTTTTTAGTTCAATTTCTATATCTTCTAAAGTTTCCTCTGTACCATTTTCTTGTTCTGCATTTGTTGGTAAACTCAAAAATGTTTTTCTTATTTCTGCAGGTGTTGGATTTTCACTATTATAATTTTCCATATTTTTCAGTCTTAAATAGACCTTTCACCTCTCTTTTCTCTTAAACATTCTAGTGGTATTATAACAAAAAAGACCTTGCAAGGCAAGGCTTTTTGCATATTTTAAAAACAAATCAAATTTAATTTTAGCTCATATAGTCTTTTAATCTTTTACTTCTACTAGGATGTCTTAATTTTCTTAATGCCTTTGCTTCAATTTGACGAATTCTTTCACGAGTTACTTGAAATTCTCTACCTACTTCTTCCAAAGTTCTAGCTTTTCCATCTTCTAATCCAAAACGAAGCTTTAATACCTTAGCCTCTCTTGGTGTTAAAGTACTCATAACTTCTTCTAATTGTTCTTTAAGTAATGTATATGCTGCTGAATCATGAGGAGCTGGAGATTCGTCATCTGGAATAAAATCTCCTAAATGGCTATCATCTTCTTCTCCTATTGGTGTTTCAAGAGATACTGGATCTTGAGCTATTTTTTGAATTTCCATTACTTTTTCAACTGAAATTTCCATTTCTTCAGCAATTTCTTCTGGCGTTGGCTCTCTTCCTAAAAGTTGAAGTAAGTGTCTTGAAGTACGAATTAATTTATTAATAGTTTCAACCATATGAACTGGTATACGAATTGTTCTTGCTTGATCTGCAATAGCTCTTGTAATAGCTTGTCTAATCCACCAAGTAGCATAAGTAGAAAATTTATATCCTTTCTTATAATCAAATTTTTCTACTGCTTTTATTAAGCCCATATTTCCTTCCTGAATTAAGTCTAAGAAAAGCATTCCTCTACCAACATATTTTTTTGCAATACTAACTACTAATCTTAAATTTGATTCAGCTAATTTTTGCTTAGCCTCTTCATCATTTTCTAATACTCTTTGTGCCAATTCCAATTCTTCTTCAAAAGAAAGTAGTGGTATTCTACCAATTTCTTTTAGATACATCCTAACAGGATCGTCAACACTAACTCCGTCCATATTAGTAACATCTAAATCTTCTATTTTTATATCTTCTACTTCTTCTAAATCTTCTATATCTGGTTCTAATAAATCATCATCATCTTTT
The DNA here is from genome assembly GCA_944393295.1 of uncultured Clostridia bacterium. The sequence continues at coordinate 2,237 of CALXZR010000086.1, read as the reverse complement.
AATACATTAACACCTAATTCTTCAAAGGCATCAAATACTTTATCTATTTCTTCTGGATTTGCTTCTCCAAGTTCTGCTGCAAGTTCTCCATAGGTAATTTTTCCTTTTTCTTTTGCTGTTTTTAAAATCTTAATTACCTTTTCTTTCTCTTTGCTATCTGCTATTTGTATATCTGGACTTTTCTTTTCTTCTACTCCTTTTTCCCCTTGCTTATCTTCTTCTATTTTATTAGTATCTTTTTCTGTTGCTTTAGCAGATTTTTTCTCTTTAACTTTTGTTTTTTCTTCTTTCTTTGTTTCTTTTTCTTCTTTTATTTCATCTTTTATTTTTGTTTCTTTTTTAGGCAAAACTTTTTTCTCAGTTTTTGCTTTTGGAGTTTTCTTTACTTTTTCTTCTGCTTCTTCTAATTTAACTTGTCCATCTTCTATTTTTTTCATACTAATTAATAACCTCCTACTTCTTTTTAGCTAATTCAATAATGATATTATTTAATTCTAATTCTAATTTAGCTATTTCCTCTTTAGTAAGTTTTTCCGTATTATCTAAAGCTTTAATAATCTCCATTTTTCTATTATTTAATCTATCTTTATTATAAATAATTATAATGTCTTCTATACATTTTTCTACCGAACTTATCTCATAATCTGTAACCATTATCTCGCTAATATGAGCTTGCAATTCCTCATCCTCTATATTTGAAACAATAGATAAAATATTATCTTTATTAGCTTCTTTAGCTTCCATAATAGCTTTAAATATTTTTTTATTAAGTTCTACTTTGAAATCATCTTCTGTAATTTCCTTTTTAATCTTTTCAAAAGCCTCATCATAGTTATTTATTAGTAAATACAAAATCATTTTTTCTCTTTTTATAATAGCTTCACTAACCTCTTCTGTCTTAATAGCCTCACTATTAATTTTATGGTTTAAAACTTCTTTTGTTGGAGTATTTGTATATACTAATTTATTCACTTCAGCATAGATTGCCTCTTTTGATATTTTATATTTATCTGCTACTTTTTCAATATAAATTTCTCTTTCTATTTTATTTTCAACTTGTGATAAAATTTTTGTAATTTCCTTTAAAAATTTTACCTTATCTGTTGCATTATCTAAATTATATTTATTTTTTAGCATTTTTATTTTAAATTCTACCAATGAAATTGCATTATCTACCAAAAGATTAAATCTTCCACTTCCGTATTTTATTATATATTCATCTGGATCTTTTGCACCATCCATTTGAATAACTCTTGCATCACAACCTAATTTATTTAAAATTTCTAATGCTCTTAAAATTGCTTCTTGTCCTGCACCATCAGAATCATAACTTAATATTATTTGCTCTGCATATCTAGCTAAGAGCCTACCCTGTTCTTCTGTAAGTGCAGTACCAAGAGATGCGACAACATTGTGTATTCCTCTTTGATGAAGAGATATAGCATCCATATATCCTTCAACTAATATTAATCTTTTTTCATTAGATTGTTTTGCTATATTTAAAGCAAATAAATGCTTTTTCTTTGAATATATTAAATTTTCATTAGAATTGATATACTTTGCCATTTTCTCGTTGTTGTCTAATCTTCTACCACCAAAAGCAACTACTTTTCCATTTACAGTCATAATTGGAAACATTAATCTTCTACGAAAACGGTCTATAAATTCTCCTCTATCATTTTTATTCACAAGTCCTGTAGCTAATATTTCTTCATCTTTAAAACCTTTTGCTTTAAGCATTTTATATAATTCATTATATTCACCAGAATATCCTATTTTAAATGTTTTTAAAGTATTATTATCCATTTTTCTTTGCTTTACATAGTCTTGTGCAATTTTAGCTAAAGGCTTGTACAATCTTTCATGATAAAACATTGCTGTTTCAATATTTATTTTAAACATTCTATCTTTTAAATATTGTTTTGCATTAAATGCTTCATTTTCAATTGTAGGCAACTGAATTCTTGCTCTTTCAGCAAGAATCTCAACACTTTCTTTAAAAGATACTTTTTCAATTTCACTTATAAAAGTGAATACATCTCCTCCTTTATGACATCCAAAGCAATGGAAATATTGTCTATCTGGCGAAACAGAAAAAGAAGGTGATTTCTCATTATGAAAAGGACATAGACCAAAGTAATTTCTTCCACTTCTTTTTAATACAACATATTGAGATATGACTTCAACAATATCATTTGCAGATCGAATTTCTTCTTTTAATTCATTACTATATTGAA
>CALXZR010000085.1 GCA_944393295.1 uncultured Clostridia bacterium | reverse complement strand
CACTTGGTATTCCATTCCAGAGTTTTAGTTTTCTATCAAACCATTTTTCATGAGCTTTTGCATAATCATAAATATCTTCAAAATCCATTCTCTTTTGTAATATTCCACATACACTCATAACCAATATATGGGTTAAACAGTGTCTTTTTCCTGAACTATCTCTTACATCTATTATTTCTTCAAACATTTCTACTAACCTTTCCAATTCCATATCTCCATCTTTTGTTTTAGATATTTTATCAAAAAAATTAGTATTTGTCTCTATTTTTTACTGGTAAAATATGTCAGAGAATTATTTTACCCTATGTAAATCTTTATATTTAATCTTCTCTAGGATTAAAATTTGACATATCTCTTAATTTTTCAAACATTTGCTGTTCGTCCAATTCTAATGTTTTAGGCACCATTATTTTTACTTCTGCAACTAAATCTCCTCTTCCACCTTTTCCATCCTTATATCCTTTACTTGGAATTCTTAATTTTTCTCCACTTTGAATTCCTTGTGGTATGTACACTTTAGTTTCACCATCTATTGTTTTTAGGCTAACTCTCGCTCCTAAAGCCGCTTCCCAAGGTGTTAATTTTAAATCTGTACATAAATCGGTTCCATTTAATTTAAATATTTTATTATCTTCTATATTTATTTTTATAAATAAATCTCCGTTTTTTCCACCAAAAGTTCCTTCTTTTCCTTGTCCTACTAGTCTAATCTTCTCTCCATTTCTAATGCCCTCCGGAATTTTAACAGAAAAATTCTTAGTTTTTCCTTCAACTGTTTTTAAAGATATTCTCTTATCTTGCCCGTAAAATGCATCGTCTATACTAACACTTATCTCTGTCTCGACATCTTCACCTCTTTTAGGAGATTTTGTTACATCTTTATTTTCTGACATATCAACATTCCCTAAAAACATACTAAAGATATTTTTTCCTTTAAAATTTTGATAGTTTTTTGCGTTATTTCTTGAATTCCATATTCTATCATATTTCTTTTTTGTTGAGGGTACTGATAATATTCTATATGCTTCGTTTATATCCTTTATTCTTTCTTCTGCTAAACTGTCTCCCACATTTAAATCAGGGTGATATTTTTTTGCCGCTGCTCTATATGCTGTTTTCACTTCATCTATTGTTACTCTACTAGTATCTAAATCTAATATTTTATAATAATCTTTATATTTCATTTAACATCCTCCCCAAAAATCAGGTAATCCTATTATATCACAAAATTGAAAAAAATCCATATTTTTAATGGATTTTTTGAATTTTTATTGTGCCAATTGAATCAATTTATCTAATAAATCTGAATATTTTATTCCTTCATGCATAAATAATTTAGGATACATGCTAATATTTGTGAATCCTGGCAATGTATTTATTTCATTTATATAAATTTTCTGAGTTTTATCTTGCATAAAAAAGTCAACTCTTGAAAGTCCTTTTCCATCAATGGCTTTAAATGCTTTTTTTGCTAATTCTTTAATTTCCAAAGATTTTTCTTCAGGAATTTTAGCAGGAATTATAGTTCTAGAATCTTGATTATTATATTTCGCATCGTAACTATAAAAATCTTCTGCTGATTTAATTTCTCCAACACATGATACTTCAATTTCCTCATTACCTAAAACTGCACACTCTAATTCTTTACCAACAATCGCCTCTTCCACTAATATTTTTTTATCAAATTTTGAGGCCTCATTTATTGCTTTTTCTAATTCTTCTCTATTATGTGCCTTGCTAACTCCTACACTTGAACCAGAATTTGATGGTTTGACAAACACTGGTAGTTTTATTTTTTCTATTACTATATCTATTATTTTTTCTAACTCTAATTCGTGAAAATTAAAGTTTTTATCCACATACATATATTTATCGTTATATTTTCTTATGTCAATATATTTTGCTTGATTAATACCAATTTCATTAAATATTATTTTCGTATATATTTTATCCATTGCTACACTAGATGAAAGTACTCCACAACCTACATATGGTATTTTTAAAATTTCAAATAACCCTTGGATAGTACCATCCTCTCCATACATTCCATGTAACACAGGAAACACAACATCTAAACCTTTCAAAAATTCAACAACATTTTCTATTTGCTCTCTATTATCAAGTTCATTACCTAATTTTGCATTTTGCTGTAAATCCTTTAATATGAACCAATTACCACTTTTATCAATATATATTGGCTTTATATTATATTTATCCTTATTTAAATTATTTATAACTGCAACTCCAGATATACAAGAAACTTCGTTTTCTGTAGACATCCCTCCAAATATTACACCTAGATTAATTTTTTTATCTAATATTTTTTTCAAACTTAACACTCCTTTAAAAGATTATCTACTATCTCGAAAAATTTCATTCCATTAGATGCTTTAAACAAAATCGCATCACCTGTTTCGGAAATTTGTTTAATAAATTTTTCAATTTCATCATTTGTATCAAAATAATAAATGTTATTTTCTTTCATACCTTCTTTTGCACTCTTTATAATATATTTTGAATTTTCACCACAGCAAACTAAAATATTTATATTATTCTTAACAACCTCTTTTCCTACTTTCTCATGTAATTCTTTTGAATAATCGCCTAACTCTAGCATATCCCCTAAAACAGCAATTTTTCTCCTATTTTTTAAACCTCCTAAATATTGCAACGACGCTTGCATAGACTCTAGACTTGCATTATAACTGTCGTTTA
>CALXZR010000084.1 GCA_944393295.1 uncultured Clostridia bacterium | reverse complement strand
TCTAGCATTGATCTTCCTTTTATTATACTTCCATCTAATGGTACTTTTTCTCCTGGTTTTACAATTATTGTTTCCCCTATTTTTACTTCTTCTGGATTAATTTTTGAGATTTCTCCACCACGTTTTACATTTGCATAATCTGGTCTAATATCCATCAAACTTGCAATTGATCTTCTTGATTTATCAACTGCATAACTTTGGAATAGTTCTCCTACTTGATAGAATAGCATTACTGCTACTGCCTCTGGAAATTCTCCTATTGCAAAAGCTCCTATTGTTGCAATTGTCATAAGGAAGTTTTCATCAAATACTTTTCCTCTAAAAATGTTTCTAATTGCTTTTAAAACAATATCTAATCCAACAATTAAATATGCTATTATATATATACCTTTATTTATCCATTCATTTGGGAATTTTATTATTAGTGATATAAGGAATAGAATAAAGGCAATTATTATTTTATTTCTTCTCTTTTTCATAAGACGCCTCCTATATTCCTTCTACTTCTATATCAGCCTCTTCTTTTCTAATTGCTTTTTTTATCTTCTTAATTATTTCTTTTTCTTGTTCTTCTTTGCAATCAAACATTAATCTACCTGTCATAAAACTTACAGAAGCATTTTCAACTCCATCTATTTTTTGAATTGCATTTTCTAATTGTGCTGCACAATTAGGACAATCTAAACCTCTTAAATTACATTTATAGTTCTTCAATATGTTCACGACCTTTCTTTACAATTTGACTAATATGCTCATCATCTAGGCTATAGTATACAACTTTTCCTTCTTTTCTAAATTTAACTAATTTAGATTGTTTTAATAACCTTAATTGATGAGATATTGCTGATTGTGTTGTTTGTACAATATTTGCTATATCACATACACATAGTTCATTTTCCATTAGTGCAAATATTATCTTCATTCTTGTTGAATCTGCAAATACCTTAAAAAATTCTGCTAAGTCATAAATCATTTCATCTTGTGGTATTTTCTTTTTAACTTCATTTACTACATCTTCATGAAGTACTGTACACTCAAATAATTCATCATCCATACTTTTTCCTCCTTTGTCCAATTGGAGACGTTTCTATTTGGACATTTTTGTTCATTTGTGACAAATATATATTTATTTTATATTTATTTAAATATATGATTAACTGTTCATATATTCATTTTATGATTTTATTTTTTATTTGTCAATACTTTTTTTATAATTTTATTATAAGGTTTAGAAAAATAAGTTACAATTTATAGATTTTTTAAATTAACTACTAAAATAATGTTATAATATATTGAATAAATTTCGAATGTGATTGGAGAAGATTTAGAATTTCTTTAATAATTTTATGGAAAATGTTCGCGTCGAACGCAGTGAGGACTAAGTGAAAGGGTGCCATAAAATTATTTTAGAAATTCTTAATTTTCGTATTGAGCTTAGAAATTTATGAAATATATTATAACATTATTTTGCTTATTCTATTATAACCTGTGAATTGTAACAAAAATAATAAAAGCTGATATATAAATATGTCTATATATCAACTTTTTATAAGATTTTTTAAATTTTTTCTATTATTCTTTCAATATTTCCTATTGCATAAAGAGGTATATTAATCAACCATTCCTCCTTTTTATATTCTGCCATAGATGTTCTCACATTTTTTGTAGTTTGGTACTTTGTAACAAATTCTTTTAAACTTTTCGCTTTTAAATTTTGCTCTGCTTTTACCTCTATTGGAATCACATCAATACCTAATTGTATAATAAAGTCTATCTCGGCTGTTGCTTTTTCTGCTGACCAATAAAAGATAGGAATATCTTTATTTGTTTTTAACTCTGTTAATACAAATTGTTCTGTAAAAGATCCCTTAAACTCTGTAAATATTTTACTTCCCTCTAATAATATTTTCTCATCAATTTTTGTCATTGCACCTAAAAGACCTACGTCAAATATATATAACTTAAAAGCACTTGTATCTTGATATGCTATAAGAGGAATGTTAGGTTTGTTTATTCTATCTACTTTATACACAAGCCCACAGTCAATAAGCCATGATAATGCTAATTCATATTCTTTCGCTCTTGCGCCTTCTTTTATTAATCCATAAATAAATTTTTTGTTTTCTTTTGCTAATTGAGCTGGTATACTGTTCCATAACATTCTTAGTCTTGGAACAATATCACTAGGTGCGTGTTTTGAAAAATCTTCTTCATATGCTTTTAATAATTGATTTTGTATTTTTCTTACTTCTTTAAAATCTGTTGTTTCTATATATCTATTTACTACTTCTGGCATTCCACCAATAAAATAATATTTTCTTAATAAATCTATATATTTTTCTTTAAATATGCTAATTAATTCCCAGTCTTGCTTATCAATCAATTTTGATAATTTTTCTTCTCCTATTGCTATAAGGAATTCTTTGAAATTTAGTGGGTATAAATCCATAAAATCAACTTTTCCAACAGGAAATGATGTACCTTCATGTAAAGCTACACCGTAACAATGAACCTGCTGCTATAATATTATATTCATTGGCATTTTCATAAAAATATTTTAATGATGTTAATGCTTTTGGGACTTCTTGAACTTCATCAAAAATTAATAGTGTATTTTCCTTTTCTATATTAACACCTGTTTCAATTTTTAAACCTTCTATTAATCTTTCTATGTTAAAATCTCCCTGAAATAGTCTTTCCATTCTTTCATTTCCATCAAAATTTATATACGCAACTTTCTCATAATTCTTCTTTCCAAACTCTTGCATAAGCCATGTTTTTCCTACTTGTCTTGCTCCTCTTATAATAAGTGGTTTCCTATCGCTTGAATTTTTCCACATTTCTAGTTCTTTTATTTTCTCACGATACATAAAAATCACTCTCCTTTTGTTATTATATGCTTATTATATCACA
>CALXZR010000083.1 GCA_944393295.1 uncultured Clostridia bacterium | reverse complement strand
AAAAGCAAAAGTCATTAGACATGTTTGTTTTTTATGGATTGAAGGAGAAAAGATTAAATTCTTTTCTCCAAATTAAATTATAGAAAATAAACTTAGGAGGAAAGCAAAAAATGAACGAAAGAAAATTATTTCAAGATTTAAAGCAAATAAAACGGAATAACCTTAATTGCTTTAGTAATATCCATAATAGTAATGCTAATTTTAGCAGGAGTAAGTTTAAATGCAGTAATTGGCGATAATGGGATAATTACTCAAGCACAAAATGCAACATATATGCAAAGTGTAGCAGTTTTAGAAGAGTACTTAAATTCCTATTATATAGGACACTATGATGAGATGAATAAAAATGAAAATAAAATAACAGAATTACAAAATTATTCTGAAAGTTCTAATTGGATTTATAGTCCTAGAAAAAATGGATATGGTGCATGTGATTATGTTGTAGATGAAAATGGAAAAGCTTATTATTTAGTTAATAAATCTGCTTTACCAGAAGATATACGTTCACAAATAAAAGGTGGGGATACAGAAGGAAAAACATATAGAGAATATACTTTACTAGAAGATGTTTATGGAGTAACTAGTGATTTAAAAGTTTACTACTGTAAAAATGATAATGAAATAATTGGTTGCTCTGAAGAAGAACTAGATTCAGATAATCCTTTAAGAGTAGTTTTTGAAGAAAATAGTAAATGGGCACAATTACTAAATGATGGAAATTCAATCACAGCAGAAAATATTAAAAGTATAAAAAAATTGTCTCTAACGGGAGATATATCAGAAGCTGATTTTAAAGAATTGTATAATTTTGTTTCCCTACAAGAGTTAACTATAAAAGATGCAAATATACAGAGCTTAGCTGGCATAGAAAACGCAACAAGAATTACAGATATAATTATAGAAAACAGTACCATTTCAGATTATAGTAGTTTATCAAAGATAAATAATATAAATTATATAAGTTTGAAAAAAATGGCAAATGAACAAATAGAAATGTTTTTTACTCAAAATACAGGAGCTGTATGGAATAATTTAGAAACAGTAGAAATTACAGAAAATAGTAATCTTCAATCAATAGAATTTATGGACTTATTAGCAACTGAAACGAAAAGTTCTGTAAAAAATATATATTTAGATTATAATAATTTAACTAGCTTAAGTGGAATACAAAATTATATTAATGTAGAATATTTTGATGTTAATAGCAATAGAAATTTAACAACTTTAAAAGAATTAGAAAATATGAATAATTTGATAGATATTTATGCAAATAGTTGTAATTTAGGAGCAAATGAAGTTTATGATGTAAATTTAGAAAATAAAGGAAAAAATGCAGAAGAAGATGCATTAGCTAGTTTAGAAGGAAAAAATTTTAGAAGACTTTCTATGAGCTATAATACAAATTTAAAATGGATAAGTTATATAAAAGATATTAGTTCTTTATCATTTTTATACTTGAACGGATGTACAAATATAGTAAATGAAGATATGGCTTTAATGAGAGACAAAGTTTTAGCAATAACAGTAGGTAATAGAGAAATACCAGAAAAGTATTTAGCTTTGTTTAATACAAGTGATAGATTAGATTATAAAGGTAGCAATTTAAACGATGAATCTATGGAAATTGCAGCACTTATAAACAATGATGAAGTAGAATATTTAAGTTTATATGGTTGCAAAGATTTAAGCAATAGTAAAATAAATGAGGTTTTAGCTACAACGCCAAATATAAAATGTTTGCAATTATATGGATTAACAAATTTAACAAGTATAGATTTCATAAGCAATATGCCAAATTTAGTAGAACTAGATTTAAGAGGAACAAGTGTAACTGATCTATCTATACTAGAAAACTTAACTGTGCAAAATAAAATCTCTGTGAAAACACTTGTACTAGATAATGAAAATATACAATTAAATACTATACAAAAAGCTATATCAAATTGTAATAATGGAAATCAAAATGGTTTTTTAAATGTGTTATGTGGTGGAATTATTTTAACAAAAACATCTTTATGGAAACAATTAAATAGCTGTACAGAAATAACGAGGATTAGAGGAGCTGGATATGTTTATGTAGTTGATTTAAAAGGAGAAGTAATTGATTTAACTGCTTGTAGTAAGTTAACAGATATTTATTTAGGTTACCCAAGTTTTTCTGTAATAGTTCCAAGTAGTTGTACATCTTACCATCAAAATGCTACAGAATATATTCCAGATTTAAGCTTTGCAGTAAATTTAGAAAGTTTAAGTTTAAGTATAACCAATGTGCCACAAGAAAGCTTTGATAAATTATTTGAAAATGCAGAAATCTTAAATAAATTAAAAACAATATCTATTAGTAGTTTTAATAAGACAGGAAGACCTATGTTTAATTCTATTGAAAGTTTAAATAATTTTTCAGAAAATAATGTGGTTACTTCTTTTACTTTAGGTGTTTACAATTCAGATTATTTTAATTTAAAGTCCTTAAAAGGAATTGAAAAACTAAAAAATTTAACTACACTTTCAATGTATAAAACAGGAATAAGCTCTTTAAGTGGATTAGAAGAACTTACAAAACTAAATACTATAAAAATAACAGACTCAAGCATAACAGATATTTCAGCTTTAGAAAATTTAGTAAATTTAAAAGAATTAGACTTAAGCAATAATTGTTTATATGATGATTTTTATAAAGAAATAAATGGAGAAAAAGTTACATACAATACATTTAATATTTTAAAAACTTTAAATAAAAATGGTAGCTTGCAAAAAATTAATCTATCTAATAATACTGGACTAGTAAACAAAGATAGCTTAACTGAAGATGGAACAAATTGGAGTAATGATTCAGTTTGGTAAAATTTCACATAAAAAACATATAATTTTAAAACTATTTATGGTATAATCTTCTTGAAAATACAAAGGAGAAAATAAACTTAAAAGCAGAGGAGGATTATATGTTAAAATTTAATTTTGAAAATTCTAGTATTACAGAAGAGGCTATGAAAGAATATAGTCAAATTGTAAGTAAGATTCACAAAGATCTTCATAAAAAAGCAAATAATGAAAAGGAATTTTTAGGATGGTTAGAATTACCAACAAATTACGATAAAGAAGAATTTACAAGAATTAAAAAAGCTGCAAAAAAAATTCAAAGAGATTCAGATGTTTTAATTGTAATAGGTATAGGAGGTTCTTATTTAGGAGCTAGAGCAGTAATAGATAGTTTAACTCATACTTTTTACAATGGAATGCCAAACGAAAAAACACCACAAATAGTTTATGCTGGAAACAATTTAAGTCCAGTATATATGAACGATTTATTAGAATTTGTTGCTGGAAAAGATATTTCTGTAAATGTTATATCTAAATCTGGAACTACAACAGAACCAGCAATTGCTTTTAGAATTTTTAGAGATGTTCTAGAAACAAAATATGGAGTAAAAGAAGCTAGAAAAAGAATATATGTAACTACAGATAAACAAAAAGGAGCTTTGAAAACTTTAGCAGATGAGGAAAAATATGAAACTTTTGTTATACCAGATAATGTAGGTGGTAGATTTTCTGTACTTACAGCAGTTGGATTATTGCCAATAGCTGCTGCTGGTATTAATATAGATAAACTAATGGCAGGTGCAAAAGAAGCACAAGACAAGTATTCAGATTCTAATTTAAAATATAATGATTGCTATAAATATGCAGTAATTAGAAATATGCTTTACAATTCAGGAAAAAATATTGAAATTTTAGCAAATTATGAACCTAAGCTTCATTACTTTACAGAATGGTGGAAACAACTTTATGGAGAAAGTGAAGGCAAGGACAAAAAAGGAATTTTTCCAGCAGGTGTGGATTTAACAACAGATTTACATTCTATGGGACAATATATTCAAGATGGTAGAAGAGATTTAATGGAAACTGTATTAAAAATAGGTCAAAATAGCTCTGAAATTACAATTCAAGCAGACGATCAAAATTTAGATGGACTAAACTATTTAGCAGGTAAGAATTTAGGCTATGTAAATAATAAAGCAATGGAAGGGACAATAAAAGCTCATGTTACAGGAAATGTTCCAAATATGCAAATAGAGATAGATAAATTAGATGAGGAAAATATGGGACAATTGATTTATTTCTTTGAAAAAGCGGTAGCAATGTCTGGTAATTTACTTGGAGTAAATCCTTTTAATCAACCAGGTGTAGAAGAATATAAAAAGAATATGTTTCATCTATTAGAAAAACCAGGATATTAAAAAGAAAACCTTAGAATTTTTTCTAAGGTTTTTATTTTTTAATTATTTTTTTTAGATTTTGTTTTAGGTTTAGAATTTTTACTTTCATCTTCTTTTAAAGTTTCTGTGTCGTCTTCTAAAGAATCTGTAATTACTTTATGAATTGTAGAAGATAAATTTTCTGTAGATACAGATTTTGAATTTGTAGAAGATATTTGTACATTATCTAATTTTTTAGAAATAACTGTAAGTTTTCTAAGAACTGCAATTTTCCAATATCCATCTTGAACTTCTTTGCCTGTTCCAGCAGTAACAAGTAATGATATAGCAAAGAATAGTAGGGTTGAAATTGTAATTATAACTGGACGTAAATAAGTATCAAATCTAAGAATATTTACTATAAGTTCGCTAAGTGCAACACCAATAGCAGCACCAATAATACTAAAGACAACCATGAAAAATACTCTTTTTACTTTTATCCAAAAGATATAATTTTTAAAAGTGTTTTCATCATACATAGCTTTTTCTCCTTATATTATTTTACCATTATCCATATTATATTCTTTGATAAAAATATAGTCAATATTTGTATAAAAAATAGTTTATATTATAAAAATAATAAAAAAAATATAGTTTTTTGTAAAAATTTATGCTATACTAAATTTGGTTTATAGATAAAGAAAAATAGGAGGAAAAAATGCCAAAATATAAGGCAAAAAAATACTAAAATGGGTAATATAAATGTTTTTTCAGGACCAATGAGATGCGGTAAAACTCGGTAGAATTATAGATGAAGCACATAGACAAAAAATTGCAGGAAAGAAAATCAAGGTTTTTAAACCTTTAATAGATGATAGATTTTCTGAAGATAGTCTAATTGATAGAAATGGTAAAAAAATAGATGCTATAAATATAGAAAAAATAGATGAAATTAAAAACTATGATGCAGATGTATATTTAATAGATGAATTTCAATTTTTGAAAGGAGATATAAAGGCAATTCAAGAATTAGAGAGCAAAGGAAAAAAATTCTTCATTGCAGGATTAAATCTTACAACAGAAAAAAAGCCTTTTGGAAAAATGGGAGATATTTTATGCTGTGCAGATAATGTTCAAATGATGACATCAATTTGTGAGGTTTGCAAATGTGAAAATGCTACTTATAGTTATTGTAAAGTACAAAAAACAGGAGATGTATTAGTTGGAGGAGACGATATTTATATTCCTGTTTGCAGTAGTTGTTATAATAAATTGATAAATGGAGAAATAAAAGTTTAAAATAAAAGAGCAATCGTAAGACTGCTCTTTTAAATTTTATTTTTCTTCTGATTGTTTATCTTTTGAAATTTCATGAGGTTCTAGTTCTTTTCCAAGTTCTAGTTTTTTAAGTGGAGATAATACTTGAGGTCTTGGAGCTTTACTTTTTTCTCTAGTAAAAGCTACAAATTCTTTTAAAAAATTATTCTCATTTTGATTTAGTCTTAATTTAGAAATTTCTGTGTTTTTATAAAAATATTCAAAAACATCTAAAGCATTATTTGAACCATTTATACTAAGTAATGATAACTTATCTGGTGGTATTCGAACTCCAGCAATTGTATGACTATTTCTTTGTGTCATAAAATCTTCACTATCATATTCTAAGCCATCTTGAATATTCATTTTTAGATAAACAGAGTTTTCAAGTGTAGTCATAGCATTTTCAAAAGCCTTTTGTTTAGCTTCATTTTCAGCTAAACCTTGCTCTTGAAGTTTTTTCATTGTCAAATAAATTAGTCTATTTATTATTCCACAAACTCCTTCTGAACCAATAGAAAAATAAGCTCTTTTTTGGGTTTCATATCCTTTACTTCTTTCTCCAATATCTGCATTTATCCCTTGTTGTTCTATAGAAGTTTCGTATCTGCCATCTTTTCCTTTCTTTAAATTTTCGGTAGATGTAAAGTGGAAAAAACCATATTTTAAATAATCAGTCTCTTTATCACTTAAGTTTGCATTTGGTGGATATTCTTCAAAAAATTTTATTTCTTTTGTGGTAGCATTTAAATTAATTGTTTTTCCCATAAGTTCTCCTTTCCGCTTTTTAAAACACTTCATCAAAACAAGTAGGTGTTTCTAGAAAATTAAAAAAATCTTCAGGTGGTTTTGCCTCAATTTCTAAAAATTCTTTTGTTAAAGGATGATAAAAAGAAATTTTATATGCATGAAGTGCTTGTCCAGATATTACGTTTTTTGAAGGTAAAAATATCATTGAAGACATTCCATATAAGCTATCTCCAATTAAAGGATGACCTTTATATTTACAATGAACTCGAATTTGATGAGTTCTTCCAGTTTCTAATGTGAATTCAACAAGGCTATAATAATTAAAAGTTTTTAAAGTTTTATAATGTGTAATTGCTTGTTCTTTTTCTAGTTTACTATCTAAATTAACTGTTCTTTCTATAATACTATTTTCTTTTCTTGTAATAGGAGCAGAGATAATGCCGGATTCGGGATTAAATGTTCCACTAACCAATCCTAGATATTTTTTTTGAAATTTTTTATTTTTCATCTGCCTAATTAAACACTCTTGAATATAAGCATGTTTTGCAAAAATTACTATTCCAGAAGTATCTTTATCTAAACGATTTACCGGTCTAATTTTAATTTTTAAATTCTTTTGATCAAAATAATATTTAACTCCATTAGATAAGCTATCCGTATAGTGAGTAATTGATGGATGGATAGCTAAATTTGCTGGCTTATTTAAGATTAATAAAGCCTCATCTTCATATAAAATATTTAAATTCATATTAGTAGGGATTATATTTTCACTTTCTTCTTCAAAATCCATATAAATTTCAATTTTGTCGTTAGGCTTTACTAAATCTGAAACAAAGGCTTTTTTACTGTTTAAAAATATAAATTGTTTGTGTTTTAAAGTAGAGATAAGTCTTTCAGAAAGCTCAAATTCAACCTTTAAAACTTCTTTTACATTTAAATACTCATTTTCTTTAACTATATAAGTTAGTTTCATTTTATCCTCATAAATATAAAGTTATTAAAAAAATTATAGCATATTAGTAATATATTTGCAAATTGTGAATATATATTGAATAAAGAATTTAAGTAAAGGGGACAAGATTTATGGATGAAATTTTAAAATATTTTCCAGAAAAAATTGAAAAACAA
The DNA here is from genome assembly GCA_944393295.1 of uncultured Clostridia bacterium. Next base: position 6,014 of record CALXZR010000083.1, on the reverse strand, counting down.
ATAGAAAATGATATAAAAGATAAATTTGATACTTTAGAGGAAATAAGGCTTAGAGTTGAAAGACCTATAGTTTTGAAATTTAGCGATACGGACAAGGTTATTAAATACAATGTAACAACAGAAGATGTTTTATCTACGTTGCAAATATTATGTGAAAATTCAATTTATAGTTATCAAAACCAAATTGCAGAAGGTTTTATAACTGTAAAAGGTGGACATAGAATTGGAATATCTGGCTCTTGTGCGATAGAGAATGGAAAAGTTATTAATATCAGATATATATATAGCTTAAATTTTAGAGTAGCAAGACAAGTAATAGGTAGTAGTAATTCATCACTTAGACATATATTAAATTTAGAAACTAATAGCGTTTATAATACTTTAATAGTATCTGCACCTGGAACAGGAAAAACTACAATACTTAGAGATATTATTAGACAATTATCAACAGGAATTAAAGAAATAAAATTTTTGGCAATTAATGTTGGAATTGTTGATGAAAGAGGAGAAATTGCAGCTATGTACAAAGGAATACCTCAAAATGATATTGGAATAAAAACAGATATTGTAGAAAATGTTTCAAAAAATATAGGTATAAGGATGCTAATTAGGTCTATGTCTCCAAAAGTAATTGTAGCAGATGAAATAGGAAAAAAAGAAGATATTGAAGCAATACATTATGCAGTATGTTCTGGATGTAGAGGTATATTTACAGCGCATGGTAGTAGTTTTGAGGATATATCTTTGAATCCAGTAATTCATAATCTAATTGAAACACATACGATAGAGAGATTAATTTTTTTAGATGAAAAAGAAAAAGGTAAAGTAAAAGAACTATATGCTTTAAATAGAAAAAATGGCGAATATGAAAAAACAGGAGAAAAATAGATGATGTTTTATATAAAGTGTTTTACTATTTTAGCGATTATAGTAATATGTACAGTTTTAGGAAATAGAAAAGCAAATACTTTTAAGGCTCGTGAATTGGAACTAAAAAATATGCAAAATGCTTTGCAAATTTTTATAAGTAAAATTGAATTTACATATGAACCTATTACTGAGATTTTTAATGAAATTAGTAAGATGGTATATCTTGAAAGAAATAATATTTTTAAACAAACAAATTTAAATTTGCAAGAAAATAGAAATAAATCTATAGATGAAGCGTGGACTGAAGCTGTTCAAGAAGATGAAAATAATTTAAAAGAAGAAGATAAAGAAATTATAAAGATGTTAGGAAGACTACTTGGAAAAACAGATAAAGAAGGACAAATCGCAGAAATACAAGTAACAAGAAATTTCTTAAATACACAAATTTTAAGAGCTGAAGAAGAAAAAAAGAAAAATACAAAATTATATAAAACACTAGGAACAGTAATAGGATGTGGTATAGGAATAATTTTATTTTAAAAGAAGAAAGGATTACCATATGGATATTAATTTATTATTTAAAATTGCAGGAATAGGAATTTTAGTTGCAGTACTACATCAGGTTTTAAGCAAAGCAGGAAGAGATGATCAAGCTATGATGGTTTCATTAGCTGGAATGATTATAGTATTAACAATTGTAATTAATGAAATAAGTGATTTGTTTTCAACAGTAAGAACAGTATTTAATTTATAAAATTAAATAGAAGGGAAAAAGCAAATGAATATTATAAAAATAATTGGAGTTGGTTTTCTTACTTTAATTGTATCTATTTTACTAAAAGATATAAAAAAAGAATTTAGTTTATATGCAGTTATCATTGGTACAAGCATTATTTTATTTTTATCCTTTGATACATTAAGAAATATTATTGAGTTTATAGAAAATTTAACAAAAAATATACCAGGAGATTTTATAAAAGTTTTAATAAAAATGACAGGAATTGCAATTTTAACAGAATACGCTGTAAGTTTGTGTAAAGATACTGGAGAAAGTGCTATTGCAAGTAAAATAGATTTTGGTGGAAAAATAGTTTTAATATCTTTATCTATTCCTGTAATAAGTTCAACTTTAGAAGGATTAACAAAACTATTATAAAGAAAACTAAAAGGAGTAATGATGAAGAAAATTTTTATTTTTATAATAATATTTTTTTTACAGGTATCTCCAGTTTTTGCAAATGAAGACCTTGTAGAAAATGAACCAGACGAGAGTTTGATTAAAAAAGCTACAGAACAAGTAATGGAGGCTACAAAGGAAACTTTAGGAATATCAGATTTTTTAGAAGAATCAAAAAAATATACAGAAAATATATTTGACGATTTGAATTTAGAAGAAATACTTTCAAATTCTATACAAGGAAAATATTCTACAAATTTTTTAAAATCAACTTTTTTTAGTATCTTTGGAAAAGAAATTTTAGAGAGTGTTAAATTAATGGCAAATGTATTAATAATTATAGTAATTCATAGCATAATGAAAGCAATTATAGAAAATCTAGGAAATAATTCAAGTGCAAAAATAGCTTATTTTGTTCAATATTTGGCAATTGTTACTTTAGTTATACAAAGCTTTGTATCAGTACTTTCTATAACTAAAGAAGCAATTTCAAACTTAAGTAATTTTATGAATTTACTAATACCGCTTCTAACTACTTTAATTTTAACAACAGGATGTATAACTATTTCTAATATAGTACAACCTATTTTAATTTTTTTAAGTAGTATGCTGGGAACTTTTTTTAATAATTTTTTAATACCAATTTTATTAGTTTCTATAACCTTATCAATAGTTTCAAATATTTCTAGTAAAGTTCAGCTAGATAAGCTTTCTAAATTTTTCAAGTCTTCTATAGTATGGGTATTAGGTATTGTACTTACAATTTTTACCTGTTTGCTTTCTGTAGAAGGAACTTTAGGAAGTTCAGTTGATGCACTTACTGCAAAGACGACTAAAGCAGCGGTTAGTAATTTTATACCAGTAGTTGGAAAAATTCTAGGAGATACAACTGAAACAATAATTGGTTGTAGCAATATTTTAAAAAATGCTGTAGGAATAATAGGGCTCATAATTATAGTTGGAATTGTACTTATGCCAATTATAAAAATTTTAACTCTGTGGATAGCTTTTTGTTTAACTTCAGCAATATGTGAAGTTATAGCAGATGAGAAAATTGTAAAACTTACAACACAAATATCAGATAGCTATAAAATATTACTCGCAATTCTTTTTTCTGTTTCGGTAATGTTTTTAATTAGTATCACTCTAGTTCTGAAAATAACTAATAATGTAGTAATGTGAAAGGAAGATGTATATTGAAAGCTTGGTGTGAAAATATTTTAGTGGCTGTAATGATTAGTACATTAATAGAGATGATGTTACCAGAAGGAAAAACACAAAAATATATAAAAGTAGTAATTGGTATATATTTAATTTTTACAATATTACAACCAGTATTAAAATTTACTAATACATCAATTTCATTAGAAAATGTAATTTCTGAACTATCTATTGAAAATAGTAGTAATATTGAAGAATATGAAATAGACGAACAAAAAAATTATTTGAATGAAATAGAAGAAAATTTGAGAAAGGAGGAAGATTAGTTTAACTAATTAAGGAATTTATGAAGGAAAAGTGGGAAAATCTTTTTAAAAATAGAAAAACAGAAAATCTAGTATTTTTCTTAATAATATTAATTGTTACTTTAATAATTATAAATCAAATTTTAAAAGAAGATACTTCTAAAAAAAGTGATACCAATACTACAAATACAGCAGTATTAGCCAGTTCGGAAATAAAAGAAACTAATCAAAATCTAGCAAAAGAATTAGAAGAAATATTAAAAAAAATCCAAGGAGTAGGTAATGTTAGTGTATTAATTACATATTCTGAAAGTGAGATAACAAAAGTGCCAATGTATAATGAAAATAATTCTCAAAATAGTACTGAAGAAACAGATAACTCTGGAACTACAAAGAAAACAACTTCAGATACTACTCAAAAAGAAGTAGTTATTGGATCAGATCAAAATCCAGTAATTCAAACAATAGAAAATCCTAAAATCGAAGGGGCAATAGTTACAGCAGAAGGAGCATCTAATATTGAAGTAAAAAGTAATATAGTAGCTGCTGTAGAAGCGGCAACTGGTATAGCAACACATAAAATACAAGTATTTGAGATGAAAAAATAATTTGTTTTTAGGAGGAAATTTTATGGCTTTAAAAGGTATTAAAGTTGAAAATCAGTCATCTTTTAAGGAAAATAAAGAGGAGAGGAATTTAGTAGAAGTAAAAAATAAAAAGAAGAAATTTAATTTTGAAGATTTGCAAAAATATTTAAAGGAAATTACATTAGTAGTTATAGCTGTTGCTTTAATAGGTGTAGGATATTCCAATTATAAACCAGAAGAAAGTATGCAGGTAGCATCTTATCAGAATGAGGAATCTTTAGGTGATGCAGAGCTTGTAAGTAGTAATGCAATTGTAGAAAATGATGAAACTATAAATAGTGTTTCTAATGTAGAAAATATTAATAGTGTAGCTTCAAGTATAGTTGACAACAATACTATTACTCAGCAAACGTCAACTGAACAAGATTATTTTTCTGAAACAAAATTAGAAAGAGATACAATGTATTCACAGACTTTAGAAACATATCAAAAAATGATAGATAATGAAAAACTAACAAATGAACAAAAAGCAATAGCAATGCAAGAGGTATCAAAAATAACAGAGGAAAAAAATGCTATACAAATTGCTGAAAATTTGATAAAAAATAAGGGCTATGAAAATGTAGTAATATTAAAAAATAGTGAAAATGTAAATGTTATTGTAAAAGCTAAAAAGCTTGAAACAGAAGACGTTGCTAAAATTCAAAATATAATTACAAGAGAGCTAAATGTAGATTTAAGTAAAATTAATATATCTTGCAGATAAAGATTGATTTTAAATTTTGCCTTTGATATAATAAAAAAAATAAATTAAAAAGAGGCAAAAAAATGCAAGTAAATTATGATAAATTAGAAAAATCTATTGGTTCTAAATTAGAGCCAATGTATTTATTATATGGAGAAGAAAAATATTTAATAGATACAATTGTAAAAAAAATAAAGAAAAATTTTGGAGAACTTTTGCTAGGAATTAATTATATAATGTTAGACGAAACAAGTGTCTACAATTTAATTCAAAATATAGAAATGCCAGCATTTGGATATGATAAAAAATTAATAATTGTAAAAAATTCAGGTCTGTTTAAAAAAGATGGAAGGAGAAAAACACTAACTCCTTTGCAAGAAAGAATAGTAGAATATATAAAGAATAATTATGAAATTATAGAAGAGGCTAATATAATTGTTTTTGTCGAAGATAATGTTGATAAAAATGCTGTATATGAAATAGTTGAAAAAAAGGCTATTGTATGTGGAATAGATTTTTTAAAACCAATTCAATTAGTAGCAAGACTAAAAAAAGTTTGTTTAATGTATAAAGTAAATGTAGATGATTCTACTTTAAATTATCTAATAGAGATGGCTGGAATTAATTTGCAAAATTTAATGAACGAAATTAGAAAACTAATTGAATATGCAGGAGAAGGAAATACCATTACTAAAGAAGCAGTAAATGAACTTACTATTAAACAAATTGAAAGTGTAATTTTTGATTTAACTGATAATTTGGGAAATAAGAAAATAGAAAAAGCACTAGAGGTACTTGATAATCTTATTTATCAAAAAGAACCGCTTCAAAGAATTTTAATAACTCTATATACTCATTTTAAAAGACTATATTTATGTGCCTTAGCAGTAAATAATAATATGGATGTTGTTTCTACTTTAGGATTAAAGCCAAACCAAGCTTTTTTAGTAACAAAATACAAAAAACAAGTATCTTATTTTAAATTAAATCAGCTAAGAGATTTACTAGAAGAATTAGTAAATTTAGATTACAATTCAAAAACAGGAAATATAGATATAGATATTGGTCTAAGAAGTATTTTATGTAGTTATTGTAGTTAACTATAATTACACGAAATGTATGAAAAAATAATATTTAAAATAAAAAGTCCTTAATTATGATAATTAAAG
>CALXZR010000082.1 GCA_944393295.1 uncultured Clostridia bacterium | reverse complement strand
ACATATTTTAGAAAAAGTAGCTCTTGTAAATACCCACAAATTGCAAGAGCAACAATTTGCTTTGTTTCCTACTAATTTGACGCCCTATTTCTAGCCGTAGGTTCTAGAAAAGGACGACGCCGCAACTAGGCAGCGTAAGCTAATTCTTCGTTATTAGCGTTTATTATTAATTGCACCTTTTTAAGTGGCCTGGTGCGTCCACTACTCGCTATTTATGCTTCTAAATTACTGTCGAAACCAAATACATCCCCATATATTGCATTTAGTATTATAACACAAAAAACCAGTTTCTACAACTGGTTTTTTATGTATTATCTAAAAACTTTATTAATTATTTAAAATCTTCAATTGAAACTTCTGAAAATCCTAATTCTTCTGGAGATAATAGATCTTCATCTTTTACAACATCTTTTTCTATCTTTATTTCTTGAGTAGATCCGTTACTTACCTGTTTTTCTACTAAATTTGTTTCTTTATTTACCCATAACTTTATTGCATAATCTTTCATTTCTAAAGTAAGATATTCTTTTTGATTCTCGTCTTTTTCTGTTTTTATTTTAAAATTTAATTCTAATACCATTTTAATTATTTTACTTAATGAATTTATATATTCATCTTCTATCATTATATATTCTATAAAGTCAACTTTAGTATTTGATAAATCTATTTCATTATTTTCTATAACTAAATATTCTTTATCTTTAAAATTTACAAAATACTGTTTTCCTTCACAAAACATCATTGCAATATCTCCAGAAAGATGCGTATTTTTAATTCTATTATCTTTACAATATGTAATTCTATTTACTTCACCATTATAAAAATATGTAATCTTATAATTATTTCCTATATCTACTGAATAATTTGCTTTAAAAATTTTTTGAGTAACAATACTTGTATATAATAGATTAATAACAAAGCCCAATATTACAAGAATAATTACTAAAAATATTGCTAATTTCATTTTTTTGTATTTTTGTTTTAGCGTTTTTAATTCTTCTTCTCTATTTTCCATAAAATCCCACCTTTCTACTAGCGATTTACTATTTCTCTACTAATGTATAATTTGTTAAATCTGGTTTTGTTACTTCATACCAGCTTACAGAACTTGTTAAAACTCTATATTCTTTAGTTCCAAATGCACTTCTAGTTTCTACTTTATCTGCCCAAAAAGTATCTTTATCAAAGTAAACTCTTTCTCCATTTAGCATATTTTTAATTACATAATATTCTTTTGCTCTAAAGCCTTCCTTTTGTATAGTTACATCTTTATTTAAAATAAACTTTAAAATTTCTATATTACTAATCTGATTATCTTTAATTAACTTTTCCATTCCCTCAACTACTAAAATAGGTATATATATATCGTCATTTTCACTTATATTTTCATTTACTATATAATAAGTTTTATTTTCATTATCTATATAGTAATGCTCTGAACCTTCCCAATATTCTAGCACTTCATCTCCTCTAACTTTTTTCATTTTTCCTTCACCATAATATGTAGTTGTATGAATATCATATCTTTCAATAGATTCTTCATATTCTTCTATTCTAAAGTTTCCAGAAACATCATAATTAATATTTTTTATTAAAGTATTTTTTACTACATAAAATCTAAAACCTATTATACTTGTAATTGTAATAATTATTGCCAAAATAACAATTATTACAAAAACTTTTAAAGTAACAATTTTTCTTTTGTATTTTTTTATTGTTTTTACAATTTCTGTATTTTTTACATCTTCTTTTTGAAGGTCAAAGTTCATTTCATCATATACTTTTTTGCATTCATCACAACTTTTTAAATGTTCTTCAACATATAACTTTGTTTCCTCTGAAAGCACATTATCTATATATGCTGGTAATAAATCTTGAACAATTTTACAATCTTTTTTCATTTTCTTTCCCCTCCTTTACTTTTTGTTTTCCTCTATAAAAATTAACTCTAGCCCATGTCTCTGTTTTACCTAATACTTGCCCAATTTCTTTAAAAGACATATCACTATTCAATCTTAAAAAGATAACTCTTTTTATATCTTCATCTAATTTTGCAATTTCTTTTGATAAATTTTCTGTTTCTTCTTTTTCAATATAATCTTCTTCTAAGTTTGAATCTGATTGTATATTATTAAAATCTAACTCTACTTTTTTTCTTCTTTTATTTTTTCTCAACTCATCAAAATATAAATTTTTAGCAATTTCACAAAGCCATACTGAAATTTTAGAATTTCCTTTGTAGGTATGTATTTTTTTAATCATTTTATAAAAAGTTTCTTGTGTTAATTCCTCTGATAAATCTGCATTATTTGTTAAACACATTAGATATTTATATACAATTTTATAATGCTCTTTATACACTTTTTCTATATCGTACATAATTTGCTCCTTTTATATTAGACGTTTTGCAAAGTAGTTTGTTACAAAATATCTCACAAAAATAGACTGCAATTTTCTTGCAGTCTATACTAATTATTAATAATTCCAATTATATAAAACTGATGTATAATACTCAGACAAATCTGGGTAATTTATTTCTTCATCTGTAACTTCTCTAAAATTAATATTATATGTTGTCGTATTTTGATTAGGTTTATCTACATATGCAACTGGCAAATATGTATTTTTTTCAATATAATAAATTTCTTCAAAGTTTGAGTCATATTTATATACTAAAGTATAGCACTCTTTACCTTCGTATTGTACTGTTTTTATTATTGTTGGTGAAGCGGTTGCAACAGCATTAATATAATATTTTATCTTTTTAATAATATTTTTTTCATTTTTATAAATTTCATCAAATTTATAATCAAATAAATAAAATACATTTCCATCAAAGAAATATCCTATAGTCATATTTGCATTTTTTTCTGAGTTGTTTGCTGTATTATCAAATATGGTTACTTCTGTATTATTTTTTAAGTCTTGAAAAGTTTCATTACTTTTAACTCCATTATCATTTCTTTGAACTTTTACATAATTTTCATTTTTTAAATAATTCATTTCAGAATAGCTATTATTATCATTATCTACAATTGTAACAGTAGCTTCATAATCATTTTCCGTGTTTGCAATTACTTTATTATAAATATTCATTGCATAATAATAATAAAATAATTTGTAAGAGATAAATAGCACTAAACTTGCTATTAAAACAAATAAAATTGCTTTTCCTATTTTTTTCATGTGCTACACCTCTTTCCTTATATATTCTTGCAAATCAGATATATCAATTCCAGTATAGTTTACAAAATCATTTTTGTTTATAGTAAAATTTTCCCTATTTTCATCATATATAGTTTGATATTGGTTTTCGACCTTTTCTGTATAAAAAGTCTTTTTATTAGTTGCTGTATATACTATATTTTCTAAATTATCTATACAAGCAAATAAAATTGCATTATTACTTATTAAAATGTCTTCTATTGGATAATATTCATATTCAATTACTAAATTATTATTTTCTACCTTTACTGATTTTAATAACTCTTTTATTTCTAATTTTCCTACTAATTCATTTATTCTTTCTATATTTTCCAAATTTATATTCATATACTCTGCTGAAGCTTTCATACTATTTGTATCTAGAATTGTTACTTTTTGAATATAAGTTACATATCCTTGCTTTTTATATTGCACATAGTACTTAATTAAAAAGCTTCCAGATTCAGAAGACATTGCATCCCCATTTATTTTGGTATTATCATCATATTCAGGTCCAGCAGTTCCTCCGCCTACATTTTGATATTGCGTACCATTCCATTTATATCTTTCCTGATACACACTATTTATTTTATATTTTTTCTCTGTTTGAAGATATTTTCCAGTATCTCTTAATTTACTATCTAAATAAACAGTTTCCACATTAGAATAGTCTCTGTTTAACCACTCATCATCTTTATATGTTTTTGTTTCTCCTTTATATTCCCAAGAATATTCAATTGGTAATAACTCTATCTTATTTCCCTTTTCATCATAAGCATATAATATAGGTGGGTTTTCTTGTTCTTTTTGATAATCTCTATCAAACTTATAAATTCCTAAAATAGCTGCAATAATTAATATAACAATTAAAAACACTACTGTTTTTGTTTTCATTATTGGCTTTTGGGTTACCATATTTCTTTTTTTCATAATTTTATCCCCTATTTGTACATTTTATATACTATTTTAATAAGATTATTTTACTTTAGTATATCTACTCTTCACTTCCTTTTCTAGGAACTGATAAAGTAATTTTTCCATCTTTTATATCTATTCCTACAGCATCATTTCCAGATAAGATTAAAACTATAGTTTTAATAAAATCTTTTGTATAAGTTGTTGAATTTAAAATCTTCAAATAGCATCTATCATCTTCTTCATCAAAAGTAATATCTACATCTTTTATTCCCTTCTTTAAGAAATAATTTACAGTTTCTACAACAACATATATTAAAGTATCTATTCCTGTAGAAAAGATTATTTTTTCCATCTCATCTACACCAATATCATATTTTAAAGTAATACCTTCTGAATTCTTCTTATTTTTTAACAAGATGTTTATTGCATTTATTAATTCTCCAGCTGTTGCAACTTCAATGCTTTCGAAATTAATTGTTTCAAACAATTCGCCAAGTTTATTGTTTGCTCTATTTATTACTCCATTTTCTTCTTTAAATAAATTAGATTCTTCTTCTATAGTTTTATTTGCAATGCTTATTGCAAATAATTGGTCTTTTGCTTCATTTACTAATCCTACTATTAAGTCACCTAAGAATTGTTTTTTATAATTTAATAAGTCAATTTTTATTTCTTGTTTTTGATTTAATTTCATTAATTTTATTGTTTTAATTGCAGATAAAGTTAGCAATAACAATTCATCAATTTCTTTTGTTTTATCATAATAGCCTTGAATATCTAAATTTGTAAGCATTTCTATCGGTGGCTTCTTTTCTGCAAAACCTGTTTGCAAGATTATTAAGGTTTTATTGTTCACCTTTCTTAGCTCTTTAACAAATTCTTCACCTGTCATTTCTGGCATAAAATAGTCAAGTAAAACTATGTCTATCTTTTTCTTTTTACAAACATCTAGAGCCTCTACAGGATTTGAAAAAGTAGTAATTTTCATACCATTATCTTCTAAGTACATCTTTGTCATTTCTAGATAGTTTACATCATCATCAACTAATACAATGTTGATATTTGCAGCTTCATTTTCAATACTCATTATTTTTTATCCTCCCTTTTCATTGGTAATTTTATAATAAATTTTGTTCCTTTTCCGACTTCTGTTTCAAAATCAATTGAGCCTTCATATACACCTTTAATTACAGTAGCAGCCAAATACAATCCTAGTCCAGTTCCTTTTGAACCTTTTGTAGTCATTATATTATTAAAAATATATGGTTGTACTTTTTCTGGAATTCCACCCGCCTCATCAATAATTTCAATTAAACAGGTTTCTGGATTTTCCATTTTTGCAAATAAAGTTACATTTCCTTTTTTACCATTTGAACTATATGCTTGAATACCATTTACTACTAAATTAGTTAAAACTTGTCCAAGTTTTGTTCTTTCCCCATATATTGAAATTTCTTCTTTTATATCAATTGTAAAAGTACATCCTGATTTTTTCAATTCGTTTTGTACTATAACATTTAAGTCACTTGCCATAGTATTTAAGCTAAAGTTTTCTTTTGCGTCACTACCCATATTTCTAACTTGATTTCTCATACTTGTTACTATGCTTATAATTCTATCTGTAGATATTTGCATATTTTTTAATATGGCTTGTTCTCTTTCATCAGTTGTCTTTTTTGAAAGCATTGTTATTGCTGTATTAATAGCTGATATTGGGGTATTTATATCGTGTGCCATTCCACCAGCCATCTCTCCTAACACAGAAAGTTGTTCTTGTTTAAGCATTATATCTTGTTGTCTTGCAAGTTTTTCTTGAATATGGTTATAGTAAAATGCAACATCTCCCATTTCATCATTTGATAAAATTGGCAAATAATTTTCTTTTGATAAATCTTCCTTTTTTAATATTTCCTCCATATTACTTGCTATTCTTTTTGCATTAACGGAATTTGATTTTGACCATATATATATTATTGCCGTATATGCTAAAAACATAATTAAAATACAGCTCATATAAAATTTCATTGAAGCTTCATCGGCTACAGAAAATTTATAACCAATATACCAAGGTAATCCATTGCTATCGTAAATTCTCTTACAATATAAATGCTCATCTATACCAAAAGATTCATACAACATTCCATCAATTTCAGTCAAATCTACTACTGTATCTAGATTTTGTTCTTTTCTACCAAAAAAGTAATCTCTATATTTTATTGTAAAATCACTTATAGAACTAGTATAACTCGTTGTATAAGTATTATTGTCTGGATCTATTACAAATCCTGCATCTCCCGTTTGCAAAATTGGTATTGTATTTAATTTTGCAAGCAAAGAGTCTTTTGTTATTTCCCCTTCTTTAAAATTAATATTATCCATATACAGTTTGTAATAATTGGCAAGAGATTCTGATTTTACTTGAATAGTTTTTGCATATGCTAGTACTGCAAACAAAATTAATAGTGAAAAAATTAAAGGTAATAGTTGTAGCATTAAAGAACTCGAATTATCCATTCTGTGTCCTATTTTTTCAAATTTTTTTGTTTGTCTGTAAGTTAGTTTTAAAATATTTTGCATATAATTTTGTGTTATTACTAAAATTGCAACAGTAAGCAATAGCCAAAAAGCCAATACAATTGTACCTATTCTAATTAAAGAAAATACTACTTTATCAAAATTTGCAATAAAACTTTTTCCAAATATTGTAAAAAAAGTTATTGCAAAAAAGCCTATTAAAATCGCAAATCCCCATTGTATTACTAGAAACTTATATGGCACATCTAAGCAATCATTTCTTACTTGCAAAATAATTTTATAGTCTATTTCTTTTCTATGAAAAAATTCACCTATATATCTATTTATATTTCTTGATAATACCTTTAATGTAATTATTTGTACAATAACAGTTAAAATAAAAGCGATTAAAAATATTTGTAGAAAACTAAAACCAATTGCCTCTTTTTGAAATTCCAAATTCATTGAATAATCTGGCAAATTAAGTAGTCTTGGTATTAAAAAATATATGAAAATAAAAGCTATAATGTCAAGCAATATTATACATAGATAAAATTTAGGTTTTGAAATTGCTGACATAACATTATCTTTTCCATTTTTAGTCTTTTGTTGTTCCACAGCTCATTTCCTTTCTAGTTTTCTTTTGTGTTTATAGATTCCTAATCATTAAAATTATATCTATTAATTATTTTTTTTGCAATATGTTTTAATAAAAAGTTATTAATATTTAATATAAAAATTCACATTATTAATTTAAAAATAATGTGAATTTTTTTGTCCTATTTTATTTCATCATTTCCTTCATTTTTGCTAATGTGTTTAAAGCATCTATTGGAGTTAATTCATTTAAATTTACTTTATCTAATTCTGTAGCTATATTTGCCAAAGTCATATTATAAAAATCGAATTGTCCTTCTACTTGTTTTTTATCTTCTTTTTCTTCTTTAATTTTAACTCCGCCTTTTTCTAAGGACTGTAAAATTTTATTAGCTCTTGTTACTACTGTTTTTGGAACACCTGCTAGTTTTGCTACATGTATACCATAGCTTTCGTCAGTTCCACCTTCTACTATTTTCCTTAAGAAAATTATATCTTCTCCTTTTTCTTTTACAGCTACAGAGTAATTTTTGATGCCATCTATTTTATTTTCTAATTCAATCAATTCATGATAATGAGTTGCAAATAAAGTTTTACAACCAACCTTTTCTTTATCTGCAATATATTCTGCAACAGCCCATGCAATAGAAAGTCCGTCATATGTTGAAGTACCTCTTCCAATTTCGTCTAATATGACTAAACTATTTGGTGTGGCTTCTTTTAAAATATTAGCTACTTCAGACATTTCCACCATAAAAGTACTTTGTCCACTACTTAAATCATCTGAAGCTCCAACTCTAGTAAATATTTTATCTACAATTCCAATTTTTGCTTCTGTTGCTGGAACAAAACTTCCAATTTGAGCCATCAAAGTAATTAAAGCTACCTGCCTCATATATGTTGATTTTCCAGCCATATTTGGTCCAGTTATAATTGCTACTCTATTTTCTTCTTTATCTAAATTTGTATCATTTTGTACAAAGCTTCCACTGTCTATCATCTGCTCTATAACTGGATGCCTTCCATCTTTTATTTGTATTTTTCCAGATTCGTCTACAACTGGACAAACATAATTATTATCTTCTGCTACTATTGCTAAGCTATTTAACACATCTGTTGTAGCTATTGCAGTAGCTGAAGTTTGAAGTCTTTCAATATTTTTGCCAATCTCGTCTCTTATTTTTACGAATTCATTATATTCTAATGCAATAACTTTTTCTTCTGCTCCTAATATTTTTCCTTCTATTTGTTTTAATTCTTCTGTAATAAATCTTTCTCCGCCTGTTAGAGTTTGTTTTCTAATATATCTGTCTTCTGGAACTTGATTTAGAAAAGATTTTGTAACCTCTATATAGTAACCAAATACTCTTGTATATCCCACTTTTAAATTTTTTATTCCTGTTAATTCTTTTTCTTTTGCTTCTAGCTCTACAATCCATCTTTTTCCGTCTGTTGAAGCATTCCTATATTCGTCAATATCCTTAGAATATCCTGTTTTTATAATGCCTCCTTCTTTAACACTTATAGGAGGATCTTCAACAATAGCATCATCTATTAGTTTACAAATATCTTTTAGTTCATCTAAGTTTGAATAAAGCTTTTGTAGTAGTGGTGCTTTTGTAGAATTTAATAGTTCTTTTAGCTCTGGCAAATGAGAAAGTGAATTTTTTAAAGAAATTAAATCTCTTGCATTAGCATTTCCATAAGATATTTTTCCTGCTAAACGTTCTATATCATAAACTTTTTTTAAAATTTCTGTTAATTCTCCTCTTAGCATTATATTATCTTTTAGTTCTTTTACTGCTTCTAATCTTTCATTTATTTCTTTAACATCTAATAAAGGATCATTTATCCATCTTCTTAAAAGTCTTCCTCCCATTGAAGTTGAAGTTTTATCTAAAACCCATATTAAAGTTCCTCTTTTAGACTTATCTCTCATTCTTTCTGTAAGCTCTAAACTTCTTCTTGCATTAATATCTAAAGCCATATATTTTTTTACTTCATATAGTTTTATTTTATTTATGTGCTCTAATTTTACCTTTTGAGTTTCTGAAAAATAATTTAGTAATCCATTTATAGCCTGTACTGCTAATTTAACATCTTTTAAACTCTCCTTTTTCTTTCCAAAGCTATCTTCTATGGTATAAAGTTTTAATAAAATATTTTCATCCTCTGCAAACATTTCATTTTCTCTAATTGTTACAAAAGTACTATTCCTGTCTTTCATAGTTTCTATCTCTTTTGTAGATAACCCCATAGTTTCGTTTACAACAATTTCTGCTGGAACGTATCTAGCATATTCATCTAATAATTTTTCAAAATTATTTTCTGGCAATTTTATTTGAGTAGCATAAAAATCTCCCGTACTTATATCGCAAATTGCTAAGCCATAGTACAAGCCTTTTTTTACAATTCCCATTATATAATTATTTTTCTTTTCTTCAAGCATATTAGTTTCAATAACAGTACCTGGAGTAACTACACGAATAACATCTCTTTTTACTATTCCTTTTGCTTGTTTTGGATCTTCTAATTGCTCTGCAATAGCAACTTTATAACCTTTTGCTATTAGTCTTGATATATATATTTCTGCAGCATGAAAAGGGACACCACACATTGGTGCCTTTTCTTCTGTACCACAAGCTTTTCCTGTTAAAGTGATTTCTAGTTCTCTAGATGCTGTAATAGCATCATCATAAAACATCTCATAGAAATCTCCTAATCTATAAAACAAAATGCAATCTTTATATTGCTCTTTTGTATTTAAATAATTTTGCATCATAGGTGATACTTCTGCCATTTATTTTGCTCCATTTCTAAAAATCTATTTTTTACTCTTTTTATTTGTATTATCTTTAGTAATGTTTGGATTTGTATTTTTTATATTTTCAATTGTTTTAGAATTCTTTCTTGCATTTTTTCTATGAAATTCTTTTGCTGCTTTTTGAATTTTGTTTTGATTTGGATTTTTATATTCATTGTATCTTTTTAATTTATCTGGATTATTAGACAAAGTAGCTAAAATTCTTTTATCTAATTCCTTTTCTGTTAGTTTAAGTTCTTCAGCAGCTTTTTTCATTGGTAAATTATCAAAAAGCATTTTATTAATTACTATTACTAGTTTTAATTGCTTTAAATTGTCTTCATCTCCTGCTAGAGCTTCTTCCATTCTTCTAATTAAATCATCTCTTCTTAGACCAAATTGTTTTGCTGTTTTTCTTATAGTTAATTCTGTATTCAATATTTTATTAATAAAAATCATTTCATTTTTATTTGTCATGCTTTAACCTCTTTCACATATAATTTCAGCTTTTAAATACCATTTATGTGCACTTGTTATTTTTACTTTTACTATATCTCCGATTTTTTGTCCTTCTACTGGTTTGAATACTACTACTTTATTTGTATCTGTTCTAGCTGTATACATTTCTTCATTATTTTTACTATAACCTTCAATTAATACTTTCTGCTCAGTTCCTATATATTTTTCATTGTTTTCATCTACATGAGAGTCGTATAGTTCTTTTAATTTATCAAATCTCTTATGTTTAATTTCTTCTGGAATTTGGTCTGTTCTTTTTTCTGCAACAGTTCCACTTCTTATTGAATAAATAAACATAAATATTTGTTCATAGTTTACTTTTCTAACCACATCCAAAGTATCTTCAAATTCTTCGTCTGTTTCTCCTGGAAATCCGACTATTATATCTGTTGAAAAAACAACATTTGGTATTCTTTTTTTCATTTTTTCTACTAAAGATAAATATTGTTCTTTAGTATATTTTCTGTTCATTTCTTTTAATACTTTTGTATTTCCAGATTGAAGTGGTAAATGAATTATTTTGCATATTTTTTCATTATTTGCGATAGCTTCAATTACATCATCTGTAAAATCTTTTGGATGAGGAGATATAAATCTTATCCTTTCTATTCCTTCAATTTTACAAACTTCATTTAACAAATCTGCAAAATTTTTTATTTTATCATTTCCCTTATAAGAATTTACATTTTGTCCTAATAAAGTAATTTCCTTATAGCCCTCTTTTGCTAAATCTTGAACTTCTTTTAAAATATTTTCTGGACTTCTGCTTCTTTCTCTTCCTCTTACATAAGGAACTATACAGTAAGAACAAAAATTATTACATCCATACATAATAGTAACTGATGCTTTAAACTTGTCGTTTCTTTTTATTGGTAAACCTTCATAAATTTCTCCATCTATATCTATTACATCTTTTACCTTTTCTTGCTCAATTAAAGCTTTATATACATACTCTGGTAAATTTTGCATAGTATGTGTTCCAAAAATAATATCTACAAAAGGATAACTTTGTTTAATTTTCTCAAGCATTATTTTTTCTTGCATCATACAGCCACCAATGGCTAGTAAGACTTGCTTGTTTTCTTTTAATTTTTTTATTTCTCCTATTTTTCCAAATAATCTTTCTTCTGCATTTTCTCTAACACAACAAGTATTAAAAACTATAATATCAGCATCTTGCATATTTTGTGTTTCTGCATAATTCATTTCGTTTAGCATTCCAGCCAATTTTTCTGAATCATTCTCATTTAATTGGCATCCCATTGTTAGTATATAATATTTTTTATATTTACCATCATTTTTTTCTTTAACTTTTTGTATAAAATTTTCTTGGGCTTTTTCCACTTTTATAGTCCTCCTAATTCCGTTATATTCTATAACAAAACAAGTGCTTTTGCAAGGGGATAAATTCATTATTTAGCAAAATGTTTTTAGCTGTTTTTGTAAGTTGTGCTCAAAAACAGGTAGGCTTTGAGATAAACTCTGGATACACTTCTCAAAGTTCATTATTAAAAAATAAAGAATGCTAACAAATATTTTATTTGTTAGCACTCTGATATTAGTTTATTAAAATTTTGTTTATTCTTTATGGATTATAATTTGGATCATCTACATATATCTGCAATGTTGCTCTATCTACTGAGTTTGCAATAACTTCATTATTCTCATCTCTTATTTCATACATACCTTCGCTTTCATTATAAGTTATTTCTGTTTGTACATTATTTTCTACTTTGATATCTTTATTTCTATTTCTTATAAATAAGAAAATCACTACTATTGCTATTGCAATAATTATAAATAAAATAATTTTTTATTTTTCATATACATCTCCTACCAGCCACCTTTATCTTCCCAATTTGTTATATTTTTTAATATAGTGAAATCATCTATTTTATTGTTTGATAAATATAATTTTCTAAGTTTGCTTTTATTCAAATCTGCTAATATTTGTAAATTATTTACTACTCCATTTTCTGTAACTACTGTATTTGTAATCGCATTATTGCTTAGCGTTAGCGTAGTTAAGTTTACTAAATTCTCTAATCCTGTTAAATTACTAACACTATTATAATATAAATTAATTTGCTCTAGTTTTGTTAAATTAGTCAACGGTTTTAAATCATATATTGAGCTATGTTGAATTGTACTATTTCCACTAAAATCTAAAATTTTTAAATTTGTACAATTTGCTATTCCAGAAATATTGTTTAATTGTCCATATTGAGCATTTAAAGTTTCTAAGTTTGTACATCCTGCTAATGCATCTAAATTAGTTACCTTTGTATAATGCATTGTTAAAGTTTTTAATGTTTTTAACTCTCCTATTCCGTCTATGTTAACTAATTCCGTCTTTAATGGTGGAATCCAATTTGAATTATATCCCCCTGAAACATTTAAAGTTTCTATTTTAGTTTTACCTAAATTTTCTATTCCTTCTAGGGTTGTTTCTGTTTTTAAAGCACTAATAGTAACTGATTTTAAATTAGGGCAATTTCCTAAATCTTCAAATAATATTTTTAAAGCTGAATTTCCCAAGTTATAAGGATCACTATAATAAAAAGTTATTATATTTTTGCATCTACTTATATCTGGTGTTATCTCAGAATAACTAAATCTTATAGTTTCTATATTTTCTGGGAAAATATATTTTACTCTATTTCCATATTTTGAATTAAAGTCTTTTAATTTTGTGCAATTACTTAAATCATAAGTTATTCCTGAAAGTTCAGATGGACTAGTTATATAAAATTTTGTAAGTTCTGTACATTCTTTCAATTTATTAGCCAAATTTTGATTTGATATATGTAATCCGCTTTTTCTATTAGTATTCCAAATATTTAATAAAGTCTTAGTATATCCTGAGTCTCCTAATCTATTTATGGTTGTTTGTATTCCAGCTAAATCTATTCCTTCATTATCAATTAACAAAGTCTCTAATTTTGTCCCATAAGTATTTAGTAAACTTAAATCTGTGATTGCTGTTCCTCTTAAGTCTAACTCTACTAAATTTGGCATATTTTTTATCCACTCTAGACTATCTAAATTTTTTAGTCCTTTTAGCTGTAATGCTTTTAAGTTCATCATACTTCCTAATATTTCTATTAATTTCTCTTTTCCAGCTTCTGTTGCTCCTAAATTTGAATTTCCTTCTAAACTTAATTCCTCACAAGTTGTATCTCCTTCTAATGCTAATATCTCATCACTACTATCTGTTAAGCTCATATTTCTATATTCTCTTCTTGTACTTCCTTCCAATACTGCATAATATTTTGATGGTAATTCTATTACTGTACAATTTGCTATTATGCTAGATAATTGTCTAATATCTGTTACTAACATATTGTTG
>CALXZR010000081.1 GCA_944393295.1 uncultured Clostridia bacterium | reverse complement strand
AAAGTGAGTTCATGAAACCCTTGCTTTTTAGATTTCATCGATTATGCTATGACTACAAACAAGGTTTACCTTTGTTTGTTATCCACATTATAAATCGGTATCATTTTAACTAATGTTTAACATACTTATATTTTTGTAACAATACATATTGGTCTATTTTTATAGTAATTATATTTAACTTAATTTTACCTTTTACATTTGATTCTTGGTTTAGAAACCACTTTTATCTTCCCATTTTAAATTTGAAATAATAGAAAAATCAGTAATACCCGGATTTGAACCTAAATAAATTTTTCTTAGTTTCTTATTATATAACTTTTTTAATATATCTAAATTCTTATATGTAATTGAATTTCCTTCATTATCAGTATATGTTACCCTATCGTATAAAGAATTATTCTCTAGATTTAAAGAAGTTAAATTATTTAAATTTTCTAAAGCTTTAATTCCACTTATATGATTATTGTACAAATCCATTTTTATAACGTTATTTAAACTAGATACTGAATCTATATTTTCGCAAAAAGTATTATATATACTAAGTGTTGTTAAAGTATTTATCGCTTCTATTCCATTTAAGTTTTTAAAATTCTTCATTACTTGACTTCCAGTATTTGAACCACATATTGTTATAGTTTTTAAATTATTTCCAGTATAATCCTTTAAACCAGATAAATCTTGTAAATTAATTGAAGACAATCTAATAGAAGATATTTTGGGATTATTTTTCACTATGTAAGATAACATTTTTTGATAATCGCTATTAGAGATATATTCTTGATAAGTGTTAATAAAACTAACAGTTTCAAGATTTTGAGTTTTACTTAAGTCCATATAATAAAAATATTGAGCACTCAAATATTTGCATGAACTAGGAATAGTCCAACCTTTTACAACATTGCAAATTTGTATATTAGTAAGTGATGTACATCCACTTAAATCGATAGTACCATTTAGAAAACTTGAATTATGCATAAACATAATTAAATTAGTAAGTCCTGTACAACCTTCTATAGTTTTTAGTACATTATAATTATTACATATAAGACCAAATTCATCTGCTCCGCCAGTATCAGAAGATTTTTTTAACCAATATTTATCATTTCCTAAATGATTTAGTGTTGGAGCTATTAAAGATAAATTTATTCCTTCGGTGTTAATTGCTAAAGTTTTTAATTTTGTACCATATGTGTTTAGCAAAAGCATGCTATCTTCTTCTGTTCCTTTTTTTGAAGTAGTGATTGAGGTTCCTCTTAAATCTAGTTCTACTAAATTTGTATTATTTTTTACAAATTCTAGACTAGTAATAATTTTACAATTATTTAAACTTAAATATTTTATATTTCCCATACTACTTAAAACTTCTTGTATTATTGAATTTGCTTCAGATACAGATAATTCTACATTGCTAGAATTTGTTAATTTTAATGAGCTTAAATTTAAATGAGTTATTTTTTTATTATTCTTTATAGACATAAAATTCGCACTAGTTAAAGTTTGCCCCTTTAAATTTAACAAAGTTGTATTTTCATCTAATAGAGCTAAACTCAAAGATGTTGGAATTGTATAATTATTTCCACAATTTTTTATAATTGTTTTTATATCAATGATATCTACAATACTATCACACCCTTGCAATTTTAATGTAGTAATATTAGTATCACTACTTAAATATCCAACCCATTTTAAATTTTTATTATTCATTAATTCTACAATTTTTAAGTTGGATTTATTTGTTAATTCACACAACCCATCTTCTTCTATATTTTTTCCATTGTTATCCTTAGAAGTATCAAAAATTTCGTTACTACCTATATTACAGCTATATGCAAATAAGTTTTGCAAATTATTCATATTTTTTACACCTTTTAAAGAATTTAGATTATAATTTTCTTGCAAATATAAATTAATTACATTTCTAAATTCGTATAAAGCTTCTATACTTCTAATATCATTTTTTTCTAAATATAATTTTTGAATAGCTAATTTAGTTCCAATATCTATATCTTCTAAGCATGATATATCTGTTAAATTTTTTTCTTTTGAATCTCTTATTCTTAATTCTTTTAAATTAGAAAGTGTATCATTTTTTAATCCTAAACATATTTTTTGTAATTCCTCATTTGATACATACGATATATCTAATGTATTCATTCCTTTTATTTTAGATAATTTAGAATAATCATTAACAGTAGCATCTATTAATACAACCTTTTTAAGTGATGGCGCATTTTCTATTCCATCAAGATTTTCTAAAGAAATATCTGTTAAATATAAAGTTTCAAGACTTGTTAAATTAAATAAATCTTGTAGGTTTGTTATTCCAGAACTTCCGATTAATTGTAATGTCTTTTACACTCTTACATTTTTCTGCATTTAGAACTTCTTCACTATTTCCTGTAATAAGTGTGGCAAAAGGAGAACCTGCTTCTGAAATAATTCTTAAAGGATTATCTTTATCCAAATCTTCTTTTGAAATACCCAAAATACTATCTTTTCCCTCACCACAATAATATACTTTTAAATTTGTAGTTACTCCATATACATCTTCTAATCTAGAATAATCTGCATATGTTCCTTCTCCTGCATCTCCACCTTTAATTTGATTTTTTAATTCTTCTGGTAGTCCTGTTTTATTAATCAAATATAAAGCATTTCCATCATTATCTACAACATATCCTAATGTAGTTTGAAAAAACCAGTTTGCCTCCAAATTTTTAATAGCTTGTACCTTATTTTCTGCATCTTTTATTTTATCATAGTTTTCTATATAAAATGAATTCAAGTATTCTTCTAATATAGCTACACTTTGCATATATGTTGCATCCTGAGCCTGTGTAATTATTCCATTATCTCCCACTACTGCATTTAAAGAAACTCCTGCCAAAATTAACATTACTATTATTGAAATTACTAAGGCAATTAAAGTTATTCCTCTTACTTCTTGAAATAGTTTTCTTTCGTTCATTTTTTGCTTTCCTCCTAAGTTTATTTTTTATATTTAGTTTGGAGAAAAGAACTTAATCTCTTCTCCTTTAATCCATAAAAAACAAACATGTCTAATGACTTTTGCTTTTCTTTGAAAGAAAACCATTTCAAAACTTCTCTTATTTTATTTTTATGGATTTTCTTTAAGTAATTTACTTAAGGATAAAAATAAAAGAGCTAAAAGTATATTGATTTGTATACTCTTTGGCTCTTTTAAATATTTTATTTATATATTTTTTATAAATTATTAAATTTTTAATATTGACTTTAATTAGCTATAATGATAGAATTTGAGTAATATTAAAAGAGCTTTAAGTAAATTACTTAAGGCTCTTATTTATTATTTTATGACCAAAATGTATTTTTTAATTTTCTAAAAAAGCTCTTTATTTTTCCTAGCTTTTTATCATTTTCCCAAAGACCTTTGTATACAGTAAGTCCCATATAATTATACAAAGTTCCTTGTCCACATTTTTTATCTTCTTTCCATTCTCCTTCGTATCTACTACCATCTACATATGTTTCTTTACCTATTCCGTCTCTTAATCCATATTTCCAATCGCCCTCGTAATAAGTTCCATTTTCGTAATTTTCTCGACCTTTACCATGTTTTAAACCATTTACCCAATCACCTTCATAGTATCTTCCACCTTTTTCGTAAAATTTACCTTTTCCATTTCTTAGACCATTTTTCATGCTACCTTTATAATATACATCTGTTTGATATAATTCAGTTCCTATATTTGCTTCATGGTCATATGAACATTCTAAGTAAAAAGTTTGTCCTTTTGAGTTAGTCTCTTTAAAAGGTCCTACTTTATGGTTATTTGTCCATTCTCCTTCCAATGTAAGTCCTTGTGGTGTTACTATTTTACCATGTCCTTCAAATTTCTCATCTAGCCATTCACCTTCATATATTACTCCATCTGGATATCTCATTATTCCATATCCATTTATTTCTCTATTTTTCCATTCTCCTTCATAAACTCTACCGTCTGGAAAAGTCATTTTTCCTTTTCCATCACGTTTATTGTTAGAACTTTCTTTAGTATTTGACTCAGATTTATTTAGCAAAGCTTCATTTATTGTTTTTACTAATAAGTCTAAAGGATTTTCTTCGTTATAAGCTTTTATTATTTCGTCTTCTTTAATATTAAAAGCGAAATTATTAATTAACTTTACTCTCTTTTCTGCATAAGCTACTATTTTTTTATCTGATTTTATTGCAACTTCTAATTCTCTATCTACCCAAGGCGAATTTTGAGAGTTTTCTGACAATAGAAGTAAAAACACTTCTGTTTTATAAATTACCATTGGTATCTCTTTAGTATAATTTGAACCTGTTGGTATAGAATCAGGGGCCATCCAGCAATTTAGGTTATTTGAGTCTAAGTAAGCTTTAATTTTTTTTGCCACATCATATTCTTTTGAACTATAACTTATAAATACATCTATATTCATATTTTCCCCCTTTTAAATTTTAGAAAACCATTTTTATATAAATAATCTAAAAAGGCTATTATTTTCTCTTAATATCATATACTAATTTTAATTTATTATATCAAGTTTATTTTTTATTTACAATAAATTTACTAAAATTTAAATAGATGTTTTTTAACAAATTTTAATTATCTCTCATATAATAACTTTAAGGAGGTAACTATGAAAAATAAAATTTTAATTGTGTCAGTAATTTTTCTTTTACTTATTGTTCAAAGTATTCAGTTATTTGCCTTTGGTCCAACATCTCCTGTAATATATTATGGTATCGATATAAGCGAATGGCAAGGAACTATAAATTTTGAAGAAGTGAAAGCCGATAACATTTCTGTTGTATATATAAAAGCAACACAAGGTACTGATTACATAGATCCATTTTTAGAAGAATATTATAATGGTGCAAAAGATAATGATTTAAAAATTGGATTTTATCATTTTTTAACAGCAGAAAATACAGAAGATGCTATTTTAGAAGCTAAATTTTTTGCTTCGGCAATTAACAATTACTCAGTTGACTGTAAACTCGCAATGGACTTTGAAGAATTTGGAAATTTAAGCATATCTGAAATAAATGAAATCTCAAATACATTCTTGCAAACAGTTCAAAATTTAACTAAAAAAGAAATGATTATCTATAGCGATGCTTTTAATAGTAGAAATACTTTTAGCTTAGAACTTGCAAATAATTATCCTATCTGGGTAGCAGAATATGGTGTAGAAGAACCATCAAATGGCAATTGGAATGAGTGGACCGGTTTTCAATATACAAATACTGGAAGTGTAAATGGTATTTCTGGAAATGTAGATAGAGATTATTTTACTGATAATATATTTTTGGATGATAATTCAGCTATTAAAATAGAAAATTCTATTTCTCCTAATGTTAATACAGATTATATTATAGTACAATCTGGAGATACTTTAAGTGGTATAGCAGAAAAGTATAATACTTCATATACTTATTTAGCACAAATTAATAATATTCAAAATCCTAACCTTATCTATGTTGGTGAAAGAATAAATCTACCTTCAGGCAATACTAATACAATAAGGGATACTAGCCATATACTTTATATTGTAAAGAGTGGAGATACTCTTTCTCAAATAAGTTTAACTTACAATGTTTCTATAAATACTCTTGTAAGTATAAACAATATACAAAACCCTAATCTTATTTATGTTGGGGAAATTTTGAGAATACCAGTTATTAATTAAATTTTTAGAAATTTAATATCAATTAAAAAAGCATTAGGCCTACAGAAATGTAAACTTAATGCTTTTGTTTTTAATTTTATAGAAAATGTACTCAAACAATAGACTACATTTCTAAATTATCCCAATTTAATTCTTTTAAACTATTTTTTGATGAATCACTTACTGAACAATTTTTTATATTTAAATTCATTAATTTGCTTCCAGACAATTCTTTTTGTTTTAAAATTGGTAAAATATTTGACAAAGATACATTATTTGACAAATTTAAACTACTAATATTAGGAACAATTGATATACCTGTTGAGTCACTACCTAAATATAATATCTGATTTTTTTGGAAGTCTAGATTTAAAGCTTCTGAACTATTATTGCTTAAATATCCTATTGGCTCTAAATTGCTAATTTTATTTTCTGCTAAGTTTAAGGTTTCAAGACTATTTGCTTCGGCTAAATCTTGGCATAAAGTATTAAACATAGCATCATCAATTCTACAATTTTTTAAAATTATACTTTTTAAATTTTTACAATTATTTAACCTAGATAATTGCATTTTTGTATTTACATTAGTTGCACCTTGTATAATTTCAATTTTTTCCAAATTAGTACAGTTCTCTAATAAGATTCCGCCAAAACAGCCATTATTTTGTACATTGATATATATTTCTTTTAAGTCTATTAGTTTATTTAAATCTAAAATTACATCTTTATATAAATGTTCTCCAGATGTAGAAGCATATATATATGCATTAACCTTTGTTAAACTCGTACAATTTTCCAATTGTTTAAATACATTTATAGAATATCTACTATCTAATATTACTCTCCTATCTTCACTATTTAATAATGTTTGAATTTGACTTACATTTCCATTTACTGGATTCCAATTTTCTGAATATGAGCCAAAAACAAGCAGTCTTAATTTACTGCACTGATTAAGAGGCGTTAAGTCTAAATCAATTGCATTTAATTCTATAAATTCTATATTTGGAAATTTTTCTATCCAATTTAAGTTAGAAAATTTATTTTGTCTACTACAAGTTATATTTTTAACATTACTACAAACCTGTAATTTTTCTAACTCCGATGATGTAACACTACTATTACCATAAAAGCTTAAAATTTCTAAATTAGGTAAATCATCTATAAATGAATATTCCTCAAAGCCATCCGTTGCTCCATTTCCTAAATTAAGTGTTTTTAAATTTTTAAGTTTACTTATACATTCTCCTACTCTATTATCCTCAGCAGTATTAGTTAATGTGTCTTCTCCTCTTGTAATACTTAAGCTTTGTACTGTATTTATAGCTTCTTCTGTAGAGTATCTTGCAATAAATTCTTCATTAGTATAATTCGTAGGAGTTTCACTTTGTGCATATGGCTGAGTTAGATAACCATATTTTCCATCTAACAGTACTGTATAATTAGTAATTAATTTATTCAATTTTGCAACAGCTTCTAATTTCATATTTGTATTATTGTTTAAGTCTATATAGGTTAATTGATTTTCATCTGAGTCTACTTTATTTTCAAAGCTTAGCAAAGCATCTATATTATATAAATTGCAGGCTGACAATTCTAATCTTTTTAAAGAGCTTAAATTATTAATACCTCTTTCTTCTCCATTTACAATTCCAGACAAATAGTAAATATTTTGTTTATTGGTTGTTCCTAAAATTAGCTCTTGTAAGTTTACAAATTTATATAAAGCCATAAAATTAATTATTTTTCCGTCAGAATAAGTATTATCATATAAATTTTCTGTATTTTGTGTATCTGTTAATTTATTACCTTCTAAAGACATTTTTGTTAATGATGTTACAGTTTCTCCACTTATATATTGCAACCCCATAATGCTTTTTAAATTAGTATTATTTGTAATATATAGTGTTTCTACTTTTCCTAAAGAGGTAATAGGCATAATTTCAGTCAAGTTTTCATTATAACGGATATATAACTGATATTTACTTTCTAAAGTAGCTAAACCATTTGCAATATTTATAAAATTATCTGTATTTACACTATTATCTCTAAATTCAACATATGTAACATTACTAGCATATTTGAATCCCATATAATCTTTAGAAATAGTATTTTCAAAAGTAATAGTATTTAAATTTCTTAAATACTTTAATCCTTCTAAATTTTCTAAACTTGTTAAATTCTTTAATGTTAAAGTTTGTAAATTAGGCATTACAGAAATAAAATCTAAATTTTTAATATTTTCAGCATTTGCTAAACTACCATCCAAAACTAAATTTTGTAGACCTCTTGTATCTCCAATTGTAGCTTTATCGTTAAGACCAGAAGCTAAAATCACATCATTTGGCATATTTATTTGCGTACTAGTATCTATTGGCATATCTATAATTTCTTCTGCTCCTAATATTTTTCCATCTGCATTTATGTACCAGACTTTTCCATCTGCATTTATTCCATAAACATCTCGTAATGAATATAAATTATTATTTACCCCTTCACCACCAACTATTTTTTTATCTAAGCCTTCTCCTAATCGATTAATATAATTTTTATCAAAAATATATGTATTTCCTTCTTCATATGGTACTGAAAGTAAAAATCCTGTATCTGGATAAATAGCATATGTGAATTCTTCTAAATTAGCATTTCTATCCAAACTTATATATTCACTTATATTTTTATATGATATAGCTTCTTCTAGCATTGCTATACTCTGCATATATGTAGCATTTTGCGCCTGAGTAATTATTCCATTTTCTCCGAATTACAGCATTTAAAGAAACTCCTGCTAGAATTAACATTACTATTATTGAAATTACTAGAGCTATTAATGTAATTCCGTCTCTTTTCATAATATGGCTTTCTTTCGTTCATTTTGTATTTCCTCCTAAGTTTTTATTTAAGTTAGAGAAAAGAAAAAGTTTCTCTTTTTCCTTTCTCTTCAATCCATAAAAACAAATGCAACTTCTCTAAATTTTTTATTTAGAAATTTGGAAAGATTCCAATAGCCACTTTTGTTTCTTAAAAGAAAACCATTTTAAGTTTCTTATATATTTTAAGCATCACAAATAGCACTATTGTTAATAGTGCTATTATCAATAATTTATTAAACTTTTGCTTAAAATATTTACTATCATTAGACTTCCTCTTTGTATTTTATTTTATGGATTATTCCTTAAGTATTTGACTTAAAGAAGTATTAAATTTCTGATAACTAGCTAAAACTCAATATTTTCAAGTTTTATGTTGAAAGATTTTCATTTAAAATTTTATTTTTGTATTGACTTGCAAATCTTCTAATGATAGAATTTTATTAAATATTAAGTAGCCTTAAGTCAAATACTTAAGGCTTTTTTATGTCTTTGAATATAAATGTTTCAAGATTATTTTTTAATCTTAATTCTTTTTCTTGACTTCTCTATTTTGCCATGTTATTATAATTTCAATTTTGTTCGTTTGAATTTATTTAATTTCTTTAGACATTTCGTCTAAATTTTTCAATTTTTTTTAAATTTATTAACAAAGGAAGGTGATTTTATAACTCAAAAAGATATTAACGAATTTATGATTCCTACTAACGATTATATCTTTAAGCGTATTTTTCGGTTATGTTGGTAATGAACATATCACAAAAAGCTTGCTTGAAGCTATT
>CALXZR010000080.1 GCA_944393295.1 uncultured Clostridia bacterium | reverse complement strand
TTTGAATTATTTAAAATAATCCAGAATAATTTTACAATTAATAAATGTGAAAATTGTGGCAAATTATTTATACCTGTAACTACTAGTAAGAATAAAAATCAAAAAGGCAGAAATGACCAAAAATATTGTAATAATATATATTTAGATACAGGAAAAACTTGCAGAGAAATTGGTGCTTTAAATAAAAGAAAAGAGAAAGTAAAAAACAGTTTAATTTTGCAGGAATATAATAGGGAATACAAAAGAATGCATGGTTTACACTATAATCATCCTAAAGAATTTAAAGAAAAGAAATTTAGAGAATGGTCAAAAAAAGCCAGAGAATTAAGAAATAGTTATAATGATAGTAAAATAGAAGATTTTAAAATAGCATTGACTAAATTAAGTGATTTATATTGGAAATATTAAAAATTATTATAAAGAATAATAGGCACATCATTATAAAAATAGTGTGCCTATTATTAAATTATTTTTATTTTGCTTGTACTACTTTTCCATCTTCAACTTTTAAAACTTTATCAACATTTTCAATTGTAGCAGGTCTATGTGCAATAATAATTACTGTTGAATCTTTTGATAAATTATTTATAACATTTTTTAATTGAATTTCACTTTCAATATCTATATTTGATGTTGGTTCATCAAATATGTATATACTTGTTTCTTTTGCAATTGCACGAGCGAAAGCAAGTAATTGTTTCTCTCCTTTTGAAAAAGAACTATCTTTTATGTTTTCATATATACCATTTTCAAAACTTTTAATTTTATCATATAACCCAACTTGATTTAATATATCAATTATCTTTTCATCTGAAATAGTACTATTATCATTTATTATAATATTTCTTTTTACCGTATCATCAAATATATATGGATTTTGTTGTATAAATGATATATTTTTTCTTATACTTTCCAATGATATATCTTCCATATTTTTTCCATCAAATAATATATTTCCAGAATTTATTTTATAAAATCCTAAAATTAAATTTATAATTGTTGTTTTTCCTGCTCCTGTTTCTCCAACCAATGCAACTTTCTCACCTTTATTAATCGAAAATGTTACATCATTTAAAATTTGTTTACCTTCTATATATGAAAAATTAACGCTTTTAAATCTTATATTTCCTTCTAACTTTTCTGTATTTTCCCCTTTGTAGATATTTTCTATATTCTCTTTTTTTTGTAATAAATCATCTATTCTTTTTATTGAGACTCTTCCTTGTTGTAAATTTTCATAGTGATATAAAATATGACCTAATGGTTCAAAAAATTTATCTATATAACTTACAACAACATAAATAATTCCAACATCAATTCCTGCTACTTTCCCTTGTATGCATAGATATATTATAATAGAAATAATTAGATATTTAGTCATTGATTCTACAGGTTTTAAAGCACTTTGTACTGTAAAATAATTTTTTGATATATCTGTTTCCTCTTTATTATACTTATCTAATTCTTCTTTTCTTTCATTTTGAATATTAAAAAGATTTATTGTATTTATTCCTGAAAATGTTTCTCCAAAATAATTATTAAGTTTTTCAGTATTTTCTATACTTTTTCTGTTATAATACTCCATTTTTTTACCTAATTTAAGCAATGCCACAACCAATATTAAACTACATATAATCATTACCAATGCAAAATAAATATTAATAAAACACATTACTCCAAGAACTACTATTAAAAATATTCCAGCACTAATAAACATTGGCAAAATTCTACCTATATAATCTCCTATGTTATTTATATCTGCAGTCATTCTTGTTATCAATGTAGATATATGCATATTAGAAAAAGTATCCATATTAAAACTAATTACTTTTTTATATGCTTCTTCTCTAATTTCATATGTTAAACCTTCTGTATTTTTAGATAAAGATACATATTTTACATATTCCAGAAAAGCACATATTATCGAAAGAAGCATATATGCAATAACTATGCCTAATATTTTACTTGATATATCATTAAATGATGTTACATTTTCAGCTAAAGAAATTGCCTGTTTTATTATATATGGTAGTAAAGTATTAATTAATGATGTTATTATCATTAATATGATGACAAATAAAAATTTATATTTATACTTGCTTATAAGACTTTTTATATTAAGCATCATATACCTCCTCTTCGATATTCATCTCAACTAGTGTTTTATTTTCTAATTTGTATATTTTATCTGCATTTTTTATATCTTCCATCATACTTGAGATTATAACTAATGTTGTTTTATTGTTTCTATTATTTAAATTATCTACTACTTTTTTACGTGTATCTATATCTAAACCTGTAAATCCATTATCTATAATTAGTATGTTTGGATTTGTTACTATATTTCTAGATAAAATTAATCTTTGCTTTTGTCCCCCTGATAGTTTGATACCATTATCACCTATTAAAGTATTATATTTTTTATCTAATTTTTCAATTGTATCAAATAACTCTGCTTTTTCAACGGCATCTTTAATATCATTTTTGTTATACTTTTTATATAGCTCTATATTATGTTGTATTGTATTATCATATATATAATCATCTTGCATAACATAAGCAAATTTTTCATAAAATGATTTTCTTTCTATATCATTTGTATCTATATTATTAAAAAATATTTTTCCATTTGGAATAGCATAAAACTTTGCAAGTATATTTGCTAATGTAGTCTTTCCAGCTCCAGTTTTTCCTAATATTCCTATGAAACTACCTGATGGTATACTTAAATTTATATTTTCTAATATATTTTCTTTTTCACCTTCATATTTAAAATTTAAATTGTTTATTTGTATATCTGCATTTTCTGGCATTTTAATATTACCATCAGTATTTGTTTCTATATCGTACAAAAATTGTATTCTTTTATATATTATTTTTATCATATTTGCTTTTTCTACCAAAAATCCCGCATATAAATAGTCTTTCATTACTTTTTGAATTATTGAATTAAAAGCAATAAATGAACCAATTGTAATACTTCCATTTACAACTAAATATAACCCAAATATACAAGAAATTGAAAATCCAAGTCCTTGAAAAAAAGTTACTATTGAATTGATACTTGAAGTTATTTTATTGTACTCAATATTTTTATTTTTTAAATCATTATTTATTTCATTAAATTTATTTAATGTTTCTTCCTCTGTAACATATGATTTTATTACACTAAATCCACAAAAACTATCATTTATATGTTTTGAAAGTTTGGCTTCTTCTTCTTTTTTCTCATATAACAATTTTTGAGCTTTAGCATTTTGTTTAAATATAAAATATATAAACATTGGAAATGTTATAAATACAGCAATTGCAAGTGGTAAATTAACATATTTTACTGCAAAAATAAAACCAAAAACCGTAAATGATATTAATCTTATTAACTCAATCGTTCCGTGACTCATTATTGACCAAATATAAGTAATATCATTTATTATATATGATACAAACTTTCCTTTATCAGTTTTATCAAAAAAGTCTATTTTTGCTTTTTCTAGTTTTTCTAATATATTATTTAAAATTCCTTGTTTTACTTTTCTACTAGTTGGAAATAGAACTCTTCTATATATATAATTTGTAAAATATTGTACTAATAATATACTTATCAAAAACACTATATTTTTCTTTGTTTCAAAAGCTATTCTTCCAACATTATTTATTATTGAATCTAATATTCTTCCAAATATTACAGGCTCTAATAAAGCAAATATTACATTAATTATATAAAATATAAAAAATATCATATATTCTATTTTATATTTTTTTAATTGTTTTAAAATTAGTTTATGCATTTTGTTTTCTCCATTTCTTCATTAATACGACTTTATTTTAGCATAATCACCATATTTTTACAATAAAAAAAAATAAATAACGATTTCTCTATTTAATAAGAATTTTATAATTCCATTTCAAATTCTTTTTCTCTATCTTCACGTTTGATTTGTTTCTCTGCATCTAAATAAGTTCTAGTCTCTTTTTCAAACTTTCTAATTAAATTAGCTTCTGCACCCATATCAAACTTTTGACAAATCCATTCTATAAACTTTCCTATGGTTTCTTTAAATTTATCTATTATTCTGTGTAAATGGTTATTTTCTTTTTCTAAACTTTTTATTTTACTTTTATATTTCCATTCTAAATCAAATTCTTTTTCCTTATATTCTGCTTTAATATTCTCTACTTCTTTATGCAATTCTTTGTTATTAACAAGTATTTTATCTCTTTCTTTTTGATATTTCTCCGCTTTTTCAATCACTTGTGATTGTCTAGTTAATTGTCTGTACAAATTCATATTATCTTGATATAAACTTTGAATTAAATTATCTTTCGGTTTTATAATTTCTTCTAAAATCTTTTCATCTCTTTTCTTTGATAATCTGTTTATATTTATATCTGCTATATCTGGAACTTCTGGTAATTCTAATTTCATATTTTTTAAAACTTCTTTTGTTTGTTTAAAATTAGTTATTTTCTTGTATTCTTCAACAGAATAATGTTGTCTATTGGTTTCTTCTTTTGGTAAGCCTCTTTGTAAGTCAAATCCATTTTCTACCATATACTTGTAAAAAGC
Organism: uncultured Clostridia bacterium; assembly: GCA_944393295.1. The sequence goes on along the minus strand of CALXZR010000080.1, from coordinate 80 downwards.
ATCTTGTAATTGTCTATAACTATCTTTTGCTTTCCAAAATTCACTACAAGCAAGTTTATCAATAGAATTTCCTTTTTTAT
>CALXZR010000079.1 GCA_944393295.1 uncultured Clostridia bacterium | reverse complement strand
ATAATAGAAGTAACACTGGTGGTGGAAATTGGAATTTTATTAAACCATTACCAAAATCTTGGCAGATTAAATATAAAGATTTAACTTTCAATATTAAACCAATGGGATTTAAGCACACAGGTATTTTTCCAGAGCAAGCAGTAAATTGGGACTGGATGATGAACAAAATAAGAAATAGCAATAGAGAGATAAAAGTATTAAATTTATTTGCTTATACCGGAGGTGCTAGTGTAGCTTGTTTAAAAGCTGGCGCCTCTGTTTGCCATGTAGATAGCTCAAAAGGTATGTGCGAATGGGCAAAAGAAAATGTAGCTTCATCTGGACTTAAAGATAGACCTATTAGATTTTTAGTAGATGATGTTGTTAAATTTGTAAATAGAGAAATAAGAAGAGGACATAAGTATGATGCAATAATAATGGATCCACCTTCTTATGGTAGAGGAACAAATGGAGAAGTATGGAAGTTTGAAGATAATATTGCAGACTTAGTTAAACTATGTATGAATGTTCTTTCAGATAAACCACTTTTCTTCTTAATAAATTCATACACAACAGGAATATCTAGCCAAGTATTAGAAAATTTATTAAGAATAAATATACCAAAAAAAGCAAAAGGTAGATTTAGTCATGGTGAATTAGGACTTCCTATGACTAATTCAAAGATGATACTTCCTTGTGGAATATATGGTAGATGGGAAGAGTAAAAGTGACAAAATTTCGCTAAAAATAGTTGACTTAGAAATTAAACTATGTTATAATATTTTTAGCTAAAAAAATTAGCCGATTCAATGAGCTTAGTAGGTATGTGTTGTAGGAAGCACATATCTTTTTTATTAAATATGAAAAATTGAAATTTATATTTAATAAAAAAGGGCAGGTAGGAAACTGCCCTTAAACCATCATTAGTTTTTGTTTGAGCTGTCTTGGTATTTTTGTAATTCTTCATTTAAACGTTTAATTTCTTGAAGTAAAATCCATACCAACATGTAGCCGATTCAATATAGCTCACCTCCTTCAAAAAGTATTTATCCTATGTATAAATTATAACGAAGGATATAGTAATTATATAATAATTGTAACGAAAAAACAACAAAAATATATAAATTATTGAAAAAATACATATTTAATGTTAATCTCTAAATATATAGAAGTTAAAGAGTAGGAAGATATAATGAAGATTTTATATGAAGATAACCACATAATAGTAGTAGAAAAAATGGAAAACATACCATCACAATCAGATAAAACTGGAGATAAAGATATGCTTACCATTATAAAAGAATATTTAAAAGAAAAGTATCAAAAGCCAGGTAATGTATATTTAGGACTAGTACATAGACTAGATAGACCAGTAGGTGGAGTGATGGTATTTGCAAAAACATCAAAAGCAGCATCAAGACTAAGTGAAGAAGTAAGAAATAAAACATTTAAAAAAGAATATTTAGTTATTTGTAATGGCAAAATGGAAAAAGATAAAGATACTTTAATGGATTATTTGTGGAAAGATGAGAAAAATAATACAAGTTATGTAGTAAAATCTACTAAAAAAAATGCAAAAGAAGCAATACTAGATTATGAAGTACTAGGATATAATGAAAAAGAAAATCTTTCAATATTAAAAATAGATTTACATACAGGAAGACATCATCAGATAAGAGTTCAGCTATCTAGTAGAATGCATGCAATATATGGAGACAATAAATATCATGGAAGAGGAGCAAATACTGGAATTTGTTTATGGGCATATAAATTAATTATTGTTCATCCAACAACAAAAGAAAAAATGGTATTTACAGATTTACCAGAGCCAAAAGGAATGTGGAAATTGCTTGAAAAAATAAAAATAGATTAAAAATGAAAGGAAAAAATATTATGGAAGAAGCAATGGATTTATTAGAAGATATTAGGGATTTAGATTTGGATATGCAAAACTTAGGCAGAAAAATCGAGGCAATAGATAATGGTGTTAGAAATAGAGCATATACTGTATTAGAGATAGCACGAGAAGATCAATTACAAGAAGAATTGAAGGAGAAAAGGAAAGAAAGAGATGAACTAATAAATAGATTGCAGAAGATTTTAGAAAATAAGAAAATTAGAAAATCATTAGAAGATAAATTAAAGAGGGATTTTCAAGTTGCCAGTACTTCAGAAGAAAGAAGTGAAATTGGACAATATAACGAAATTGTTAGGCAAGCTGTTAGCAATATATTTAAAGAAGAAGTATCTGAGAGATTAAAAAGAATTCAAGAAACAAAAGAACAAGCTGGTAGATTTGGACAAAGATATGCTAGAAGAGAAGATGATAGAGATAGATAATAAATAAATATAAATAATTTAGGACGGTCCTTTTTGTGAGATTTTTTACAATGGGGACGGTTCTTTTTGTAAAATATTTTACGATTGGGTCCGTTCCAAATGTAAAATATATAATATTTTTCAAAAAGGTCCGTCCCCAACGTAAAAAGATATTGCTTTTTTATTTTTTTATTTATATAATGTGCATATAATTTATTATATTAGGAGGTTTTATGGCGAAGGAAATTTCAGAAAATGAAAAGAAAGAAATTAAAGATATGATTGATAGCTTAGTTAAAAGAGCTAAAAAAGCATCTGAGGAGTACATGAAATTATCTGAGGAGGATGTTGATAGAATAGTTAAAGCAATGTCTATGGCTGGTGAAGAACATCACATGGAACTTGCAAAACTTGCAGTTGAAGAAACAGATAGAGGAATATATGAAGATAAAATAACTAAGAATATGTTTGCAACAGAATATATTTACCACAGTATAAAATATGATAAAACAGTTGGTATAGTTAGCCAAAATGAAGAAGAAGGATATGAAGAAATTGCAGAACCAGTTGGAATAATTGCAGGTGTAACACCAGTAACAAATCCAACATCAACAGTTATGTTTAAATCACTTATTT
>CALXZR010000078.1 GCA_944393295.1 uncultured Clostridia bacterium | reverse complement strand
GTTGCTCTACCAGCTGAGCTAAAGTGGCATATTCAATTGGTGACCCCTACGGGAATCGAACCCATGTCTCCGCCGTGAAAGGGCGATGTCTTAACCGCTTGACCAAGGGGCCAGATAAATGAATATCATATTTAGATATTCATTTGGTGAGCTATCCGCGACTCGAACGCGGGACAACTTGATTAAAAGTCAAGTGCTCTACCACCTGAGCTAATAGCCCATAATATGCAATCGCCATATTTGCGACTGCTTTTATATATTACACCATTTTTTTTTACTTGTCAACATTTTTTTGAAATTTTTTTAATTTTTTAGCTAATTTTTTTATTTCTAATATTTATTAATATTAAAAAGCTATTTATTTCAACAAATATTACTCATTATATTCTTCTCCATCTTGTTTTTTTATATTATGTCCATTTTTTCTATCTTCTATTATTTCTTGAATTAATTTAGAATATCTTTCAAGTTCGTCTAGACTCATATTTTCCAACTGCCCTCTAGTTAAAGTATTTGTTTTATTTTCTATTTTTGGAACTTCAACTGCATATCTACTATCAAAATTATTTTCTGGCAATGTTCTAGAAACATTTTTGCTATCTATTACATCACTTAATGAATCTTTCTTTACAAGACCTCTAACTTTTTTAAAAATAGATTTAAAAAATCCTTCTTTTTTACTAGGAACTAGACTATTTTCTTCTGTATTACTTTGTAAATAATATTCTGAATTTACATCTACATCTAAAATTTGTGGACTCATACTTCCATTTCCATTTTTAGCCATATATTCAATATTATCATTATAAAATTGATTTACCTTTTTAGCATATTCTCTAGCTAAGGTAGGATTCATTTTATTTATCTCTAAAATTTTTTCTGAAAGCTCTTTATATTTATCTGCAAAAGCTTCTTTTGCCATTTCTTTATCTTGATAAAATTTACTTTTACTCTTAACTTCTATTTCTAACATAGCTAAATCTTTTACAAATTCCACCATATCATCGCTATACAATCCAACATTATCACTTACTAAACTACTATATCTTTCATAAAAACTATTTAAACTTTGTTTATATGCTGCTTTTTCTTGCGTTGTTTCTAATCCTTCTATTGCTAAGTAAGTTTTTGAAAAAACAGGATTTTCTAAATATTTAGCTTGTTCTATTTGTCTTTCATTTGCTGGATATCTTCTTTTTAATTCTTCAAAATCTAGTTTTTCACAGCAATAATCATTTATATATTTTTCACTAGCAATAATAAAAGCACATTGATAATAAAGTAATTCATTTAAATTATCTATATTTTTTTCTTTTAATTTATCATAAAAATACGGAATTTGTACTTCAATGGGTTGATATTCAACAGACAATTTTTTTAAAGCTTCTTGATTTTTCAATTTAACAGCATCACAAAGACCTTCTCCTCTCCTAAAATTATAACGATCTTTTTCTATTTGATTTTTTAACCATTCATTATCAGTATTAGATATATAAATCTGCCCGCTTTCAGGAATCCATTTAAAATTAACTATTCCATACAAATCTACTATTTCTTTTGTCCATTCTATATCTTCTAATTTTATATCGTCTGGAAATCTAAAATCTGGACCAGTACTCATATTTTTACTATATCTAAAAATTCTAGCATTTTTTAGGGCATATTCCTTAAAAAAATTTGATGCACCTCGTATTATTTCCATAGGAATACTTGATATATATGAATCCCAATACATTGGCTGTTTATTATTTAATATTTGATCTATATAGTCTTTTTCTATTTTTTTATATAATTCAATATCATTTTCTCTTAATTCTTTTAATTTTTCTTTAAAAGCTTTTTCTTCATTAGGTATTTTTAAATATTTAATCCATTTTTCATCAAGTTCTCTTCTTTTTTTATCTCTATATCTCCACTCTTTTGATAATTCTTTTTTGTCTTCTTTTTCCTCTCCTCTATTATTTAATATTATTTCTAAATTATCTGGTATTAAGCTTTGGTCTAAATCATATTTTTGAATTTTTTCTAAAAGCCAATCTCTATTCTCCTTTTTTATAAATTCTGGCATATAATCAAATATTTTTTTAAAATTTTCAACTATATATTTTATATTACTAAAAGAATAAATTTCTTCCTCTCTTCTTTTAAAATTAAACTGATTAAAATCATCAATCTTTTCTGTTAGCCAATCTTTCTTAAAAATAGTCTTCTTTAATATAGGTTTTATGGTTTTATAATAACTAAGAAATAATTCCATATCTATTCCATTAACTAAAAAACTATTTTTATAAAATTTCTCATTTTTCTCAATAAGCTCTATTGGAATATATCTTACAAGCTCTGGTCTTCTCTATATAATTTCTTCACATTTTTCTTTATTTGATAATTTTTCTTGTTTACTTGCATTTTGTAGCCAATTCATATCAATATCATCTTTTAATTCTCTATATTTTACAGGTAACTCTCTTTTTATTTCTTCAATGGCTAATGATACTCTTGTTTTAATATCCGCTTCTAAAGATAATTCTGCATCTGTCTGTAAAGCCTCTTCTAAAGTTACATCTCTTTCTTTTGTTATCTCGTTTTTTAATTCTTCTGCTCTTTTTAATAATTCATTGACCTCTACTTTTTCTATTGCACCATAACAATTAATAGCATACTCTAAATCAGACAATTCTTTTATTAATTTTTGTCTTTCAAAATTACTAATCATTCTACATTTCCTTTTTAATATATTTTCATATAATATAAATTTTTTAACTTCTTATTTGCCATTGCTCATCTTCCTGTTTATCACTATTTTTATCATTTTGTTTTGCACAATTTCTGCTTTCTGTTTTTAAAGAGACTTCACTTCTATTCATACCCCAATTTTTCAAATCCCAACTTTTAAGTTCTTCAGCATCATTAATATCTGCTTTTGGAGCATCAAGCATTTTTGTTTTTTTATTTTTTAAAATTTTATCTTTTATATTTTCTTTTGCACTTACTCCTAATTTATATATATTTCTTCCTAAATCTCTATACTCTTCTGCTATCAGCCTTACAGTTCCAACAAAATCATATATATTTGGAATTTTTCTATTTCCTATCCATAAATGTTTACTATTAAAAGTCTCATCTATCTCTTTACTATCAAAATTCCTAATACACGCAATTTCCTTTGAAAAATTAAATTTTTTATCTGTTTCTTCCATCCACTTATCTGATTTATATACAAATTTTGGACTCATACCATTTCTAATTCTATCAGCATCTCTAGTTGCATCCATATTAAACCATTCACCATCTATTTTTACTTTATTCCAAGCATGTCCTGAATAAAAAGTAATATCTCCTGTTTTTTCATCTTGTTTAAAAGAAAACTTTTCCTTCAACTTATCTACTTCTTTTGAATCTTTATTTAAAACTTTCTTTTTAGTTCCACCAGTTATATATTCGCTCTCAATATCTACAAGCGATAACGCATTTCTTAAAATATCTGCATATCCTGCACATATGCATTTTCCAAATAATAAACCGTTTTTTAAGTTTCTACAATTTATTGTCTGCTCTTTTTCATATTCTTTTTCTTCACTAGTAATTGGGTTAGCAGCAGGAGTATCATAAACTATATTTTTGCAAATTCTCCTATATACTTCAGCAAATCGTTCACTTTCTGGTAAATTTATATCTATCCCTTCAACTAATTTATCTAATCTCTCTCTTATATCTATATAGGTCTCCAAATCGTATAGTTCATTTTGTTCAGCTTCATTGTTTTTTGAAAAAACTTTTATTCCTGAAATTTCTATATTTAATTCTTTAAGTTTTCTTGCTTCTTGAACAGATAAAGCTTTTGCATTATTAATAACTATAGAATAAGCTTGTCCAGATTTATTAAGCTTTTCTTTATCAATTTTTTTAAACTCCTCTAAATCTATTGATAAATTCTCTTTTTCAAAATTTTCTTCATCCAATCTTTCTAAATTTATAATTGTTTGTCCATCTGATGAAATTACAAATTTATCTTTTAATTTTTCATTTTCTGAAATAGCTTTCTTTATTTCTTCTACATTTTTTAAACTTTTTATTTGAACAAAACTTCTATAATTAGCATATTCAAATAAATTATTTATGTTTTCACCTATATCTTCGTATTGTGCTATTCCTCTTTTCGTCTCTGGTAAAATAATTTGCTTCAATTTTGGAAAATTCTTTTTTATTTCTTCTATATGTTTTATATCTGAATATGGTAATTCTAATCTTTCTATTTTAGAAAAGCTTTCACATTCAGTTCCTATGATTTTTCCTGATAATATTATTTTTTCTGGAGATATACAAAAATTACCATCTTCTAATTGCAATGCCTTTAAAACTCGCTCTATATGCTCTTTCTTGTTTGTATCAATATTTATAAATAAATGTTCTAATACAGATGGCTGTCTTATTAATATTTCTCTTAGTTCATTTTCGTGACCTAAAGTAGACCCAATACTAATTATTGCATCTTTGATTTTTCCAGATTTTAATTCTTCAAATGAATTACCAAATAAAAATTCTCTTTCCATATTTCTCTCTTTTGTTATAATATCTCAAGTTAAATTATAATATTAAATTAAAACTTATTCAATTACTTTTATATTACAAAAAAAAGATTGAAGATAACTTCAATCTTTTTTCGTTTTATGTTTATTCTGCTAAATCTAACATTGCTATTCTTAATTTATTTAATTTATTTTCTGCATCATCTATTGATTTTCCTTTAACACCCATATAGAACTTAACTTTTGGTTCTGTTCCTGATGGTCTTACACAGCACCAAGTATCGTCTTCTAAATCATAATACAATACATTTGAAGTTGGTAAACCTGTTTCTGATTCTTTACCAGTTTTAGTATCTACAATTTTTCCGGTTTTATAATCTCTAAACTTAAGCACTTTATAATCTCCTAGTTTTTTTGGAGGATTATTTCTAATTCTATTCATCAATTCTTGAATTTTTTGTGCACCATCTGCACCTTTTAAAGTTATTGTTGAGATACCTTCTTTGTAGAAACCGTATTTCTCGTAAATTTTAATCATCTGATCCCATAAAGTTAGTTTATGTTTTTTATAGTAAGCAGCTGCTTCGCAAAGAATCATAACAGCTGTAATAGCATCTTTATCTCTTGCGTGTGTTCCAACTAAACATCCATAACTTTCTTCAAATCCAAATAGATATTCATGGCTTCCTGTTGCTTCAAAATTTCTAATTTGCTCTCCAATATATTTAAATCCTGTTAATACTTCTATAAAATCTATATTGTATTCTTTAGCTATTGCAATTGCTAAATTTGAAGAAACAATTGTTGAAACTAAAGCACCATTTTTTGGAAGCATTTTCTTTTCTTTCTTTTGAGATAATACATATTCAGCAATTAGTAATCCAGACATATTTCCAGTAAAAGATTTATATTCTCCTGTTTTTGAGTCTTTTGCATAAACACCTAATCTATCTGCATCTGGATCTGTTGCTAAGACAACATCAGCATCAACTTTTTTAGCAAGTTTTAATGCTAATTCAAAAGCTTTTGGATCTTCTGGGTTTGGATAATCTACTGTAGGAAAGCTTCCATTTGGTAGTTCTTGCTCTGGAACTACATATACATTTTTAAACCCTAAATCTTCTAAAACTGTTTGAACTGGTATATTTCCTGTACCATGAAGAGGTGTATAAACTATTTTTAAATCACTTTGTTCTTTAATAACATCTGGATTTAAAACTTGTTTTTCAATGGCTTTTATATATAATTTATCCATTGCCTTTCCAATTACATTGTATAGTCTTAACTTTTTAGCCTCTTCTATTGATATACTTCTTACTAAAGAATAATCTTTAACTTTATTTACTTCATTAATAATCTCTTTATCTGTTGGAGAAACTATTTGAGCTCCATCATCCCAATATACTTTATATCCATTATATTCAGGTGGATTATGGCTTGCTGTAATCATAACACCTGCTGTACATCCTAATTCTCGAACAGCAAAAGATAGTTCTGGTACTGGTCTTAAAGAATCGAATATATAAGTTTTTATACCATTTGCATTAAAGCATAAAGCTGTTTCTTTAGCAAATTCTGGAGACATATTTCTAGAATCATAAGCTATTGCAACACCTTTATTTTCTGTTCCTTGCTTTAAAATATAGTTTGCTAAACCTTGAGTAGCTTTTGTAACAGTATAAATATTCATTCTATTTGTACCATTTCCAATTACTCCTCTTAATCCTGCTGTTCCAAATTCTAAATCTTTATAAAACCTATCCTTTATTTCCTCTTCATCACCAGCAATTGTTAATAATTCTTTTCTTGTTTCTTCATCAAAAATTGGATTTGTACACCAATCTTGATATTTTTTCATTCTTTCTACTTTATTAAAATAATCTCTATATAATTTTCTTGCTGTTTCAGGACTATCTGCTCCTTCTGCATTTTTTATTGGAGCAAATTCTTCCTCTCTTTTTACTCTTAGAACTACAACATCATCTAGCATTTCATAAGAATCAAATATAAACATTTCGAATTTATATGCATTTGGTTTTGTTGCTTCAATAACTTCCCCTTTATCATTCAAATAATTTGCCTTTTTAAATGCTGTATGGTATGGAAGTTTTAATTTACAAACTTTTTCTAATCCTTTTATATTATATAAATGGAAAATAGCATTTGCATCTCCATATACTAAAGATCTATCATCATCTCTTAAAGACGCCATTTCTTCAGAAATTTCAGTATATTCAACTACACCTACTTTTTTATTTTTTCTACAAAAAACGCCTACTTTTTCTTTTGGGTCTGTTTTTTCTATTGATTTTACAGAGCCTAATACTTTATTGTGAATTGACATTCCTATTAGTAATGGATCTATTGGTTTTACTAAAACGTTATCAACACCACTTATAAAAATCCATTCTATTCCATTATTTTTCATTTCTTCTATTATGCCACATTTGTCCATTGATTGAAGTGTTCCACCATGCCCGTTTGCAGCTAATTTAACCATTCCATTTTCATTTAATAGTATTTTTCCATCAGTTCCTACCATTGGCAACTCACCTTGTTTAAAGAAATGAATTGCCTCTTTTGGATAACCAAAATAACTATTTTTCTCGAAGAATTCAACTGTTGCATCATTATTTTCTCTACTTGTCATTATGTACCATGGTACTACAGTGTCATATTCTCTCCAAGCTTCTTTAAAAGTATCACAAATAGCTTCAAATATTGACTTATGATTCTCTAATCCAAAATCAAAAGTTCCCTTTGGTCCTTTATGTCCAAGTCTTGTTCCCTGTCCACCAGCCATTGTAACAACAGCTAGTTTATTATATTTAATAGCTTCTATACCTTTCTTCTCGTACATTTCTTTTTCAGCAGCAGTTAATTTTGATTTATCTACATGCTCAATTGGCTCTATTAAATCTTTTTTTAAATCAACCGGTTTTGTTGCTTGTTCATATAATTCATTCATTAAATCAAAATCGATATTTTCAATCTGATTTAGTAACTCCATTTTTTCATCTTCTGTTTTTTCATCATATTTCATTAGTAAATGTTCTTGATGATATTTTTTTAATTTTTCCTTTACTTTTTTTAATTCTTCATTCATTACTTTATAAAAGCTCCTTTCTAAAATTCATAGAACCCTTTAAATTTTAGTATTATATTATAACATTTTAAATATGAAGTCAACAAAATTTATTTTGAATGTACGAATAATCTTGGGTTTCTGAACTTATAATAATTGATAAACACATTTTATTTTAGTATTGTGATTTCTTTGTAACTTTTTTTTGGAATTCTTGTAAACATTTCAGAAATTTCTTTTAACCCTTTTGTAGTAAGTATTTTCTCACTTTCTTCTAATATATTTTCTACCTTATCTAATCCTTGCATTAATTCATAGCAGCATATTACTATTTTGGCCTTTCTTATTTCTTGTTTTTCTTTCTCTTTCTCTAAAAAACTATTTTTTCCAACTATAATAACAATTGCATCTTCAAAATTATTTTCTTTAAATACATTTTCTTTTCTTTTTAAAATCTCATTGATTTTAATCCATTTTTCATTCGTAAAATTAAAAATTTTTCTTAAAGCTTGTGCGCTTTTACCAATATCTTCTTCTAATATTGTTACTATATTTTGGTTTTCTTCTAGTTTTTCATTTATATATGGTAAAAGGATACTCATTAGATGTTCTCCACTTGCATAAAAACAACATACTTTATCCATTTTTGACCCTCCATATATTTGACTGTTCAAATTTTATCATTTTACTTTTTCATGGTCAATTCATTTCGTATTTCCTTTTTCGACATGCATAAAATTTCATTTTTGGTTCATAATGAATTTTATAGAAATTATTGTTTTTTATAACAAATTTTATAAATCTAAGGAGAAAATATGAAAAATTTTTTTAAAAAGAGCTTTATTATATTAATTCTATTTATTTCATTTCTTTTAGTAACTATCACTTCGTATGCTAATAATGTTTTTAATGATTTAAGTACAAATGTATTTAGACTTCATATTTTAGCCAATAGTGACTCTAACGAAGATCAAGAGCTAAAAATAAAGGTTCGTGATGCTATAATAGATTATATGGAAAATTCTAATAAAAATACCTCTTCAAAAATAGAAGTCGTAGAATTTTGTAAAAATAATACAGAAAAATTAAAAGAAATATCAGAAAATGTAATAGAAAAAAATGGATATGATTATACAGTTACGATTGAAATTGGAAATTTTTATTTTCCAACTAAAAACTATGCTAATATTTCCCTTCCAGCAGGTTATTATGATGCATTACGAATAAAAATTGGTGAAGCCAATCGGAAAAAATTGGTGGTGTAGTCTATTTCCACCTCTTTGCTTTGTAGATATCTCTTCTGGAGTTATAGAGGACGAAGATAGTGATATTTTAAAAGAAAATTTAACAGAAGAAGAATTTTCTTTGATTACTAGTGATAGTAAAGAAATGAATTTTAAATTTAAGATTGTAGAATTTATAAATCAAAAATTCAAACAAAATAATACTACTTTAGCGTCTCAAAACTAGTATTTTCAGGTATTGCATCAATGTAACTAAAAAGATAAATTTTTAGAAAAAAAATATATTGTAAAAAAATAAAGTTTATGATATAGTTGCAATGAATATAATGACTTTTTATGAGTTTTTTAATTCATATTAATACAAATGGGGGTATTTATTTTGGAAAAATTAGTAATTACAGGAAAAACTCCTTTAAAAGGTGAAGTCGTAATTAGCGGTGCAAAAAATGCAGCAGTAGCTATAATTCCAGCAACTTTACTAATAAATGGTGTTTGTACGATTGACAACCTTCCTAATATAAGTGATGTAAAATTATATTGTGATATATTAAAAGATTTAGGTGCAAAAGTTACTTGGAAAACAAAACATGAAGTAACTATAGATACAAGAAATATAAACTGTTTCAATGCTCCACTAGAAGTAACAAGAAAATTTAGAGCTTCTTATTATTTAATAGGAGCATTACTTGGTAGATGTCATAAAGCACAAGTTGGAATACCTGGTGGATGTAATCTTGGTCAAAGACCAATTGATCAACATATTAAAGGTTTTGAAGCTCTTGGAGCAACTGTAGAAGTTTCTCAAGGAAATATAACTGCTTCAACAGAAAAACTAACAGGAACTTCAATATATATGGATATTGTTTCTGTTGGTGCAACTATTAATGTAATGTTAGCTAGTGTATTAGCTGAAGGAACTACAATTATTGATAATGCAGCAAAAGAGCCACATATAGTTGATGTTGCTAACTTTCTAAATACCATGGGAGCAGATATTCGTGGTGCTGGAACAGATATGATTAAAATAAATGGTGTTAAAGAATTAAAGGGAAATGCTACATATTCTGTTGTTCCTGACCAAATTGAAGCTGGTACATTTATGCTTGCAGCAGTAGCTTCTCATGGAGATGTAATTATTAAAAACTGTATAACAAAACACTTAGAATCTATTACAGCCAAAATAGTGGAAATTGGTGGTAAAGTAGATGCAAATGGAGATCATTTAAGAGTTTGGTGTGATGAAAGACCTCATAAGGCAACAATTAAAACTTTACCTTACCCAGGTTTTCCAACAGATTTGCAACCTCAAATGGGAGTAGTTCTTTCTTTAGCTAGTGGCACTAGTATTATAAATGAAAGTATTTGGGAATCTCGCTTTCAATACACAGCAGAGCTTAATAAAATGGGAGCAAAAATTACAGCTTCTCGGAAAAACTGCCATTTTTGAAGGTGTAGATGAACTATATGGAGCACCTGTTTATGCAACAGATTTAAGAGCTGGAGCAGCTTTAATTATTGCAGGCATTGCAGCTAATGGCATCACTGAAATATACAATTTAAATCATATTGACCGTGGATATGAGAATATAGAAGAGAAATTTAAGAATCTTGGTGCTAAAATAGAAAGAGTTGAAACTCAAGAGGAAATGAAAGTATGTTAAATTTTTGTAGTCTATATAGTGGTAGCTCTGGAAATTGCTTGTTTGTTGAATCACAGTCTACAAAAATTTTAGTAGATTGCGGAACTAGCGGAAAAAAAGTTTGTGACGGACTTAGTTCAATAGATAAAAAAATCGAAGATATTGATGCAATAATTGTTACACACGAACATTCAGACCATATACAAAGCTTAGGATTAATTTCAAAAAAATATAACATACCTGTATATGCAAATATAGAAACTTGGCAAGCAATGCAATCTCAAGCAGAAAAAATAAACAAGGCTAATCAAAAAATATTTGAAAATGACAATAATTTTGAAATAGGAAACTTATTAATTCATCCTTTTTCTACTCCTCACGATGCTGCAAATCCTTGTGGTTTTAATATATATTCTGGAAAAAAGAAAATAAGTATTGCAACAGATTTAGGACATATGGATAATGTTATATTAGAAAATCTAAAAGATAGTTCTTTCATATTACTTGAAGCTAACTATGATCCAGAAATTTTAAAAGTTTCAAAATATCCTTTTATGCTAAAACAAAGAATAGCAGGTCCTAATGGTCATTTATCAAATTCTACTGCAGGAAAAACTATAGGATATCTTATGCAAAAAGATTTAAAGTCAGTTATGCTAGGACATTTAAGTAAAGAAAATAATTTTCCAGAATTAGCTTATCAAACAGTTGCTGAAGAACTTATGAATCAAAATATAGATATGAATGAAATATCTTTAAGTGTAGCTAGTAGATTTCATCCTAGCAATTTAATAAAAGTAAAATAAAAAGTGAAATTATTCACTTTTTATTCAGACTGTTGACAAAGTATAAAAATATTTTGTTCAGCAGTCTTTTTTCTTTTTCTACTATTTTTAAAATTAATTTTATTTTATAAAAATTTGATTTTAATTGTAGAGTATGGGCTTTATCCCCAT
>CALXZR010000077.1 GCA_944393295.1 uncultured Clostridia bacterium | reverse complement strand
TATAACTTTAATAGCACTAGTAATATCCATAATTGTAATGCTAATACTGGCAGGAGTGAGTCTAAATGCAGTAATAGGAGATAATGGGATAATTACTCAGGCGCAAAATGCTACATATATGCAGAGTATTGCAGTATTAGAGGAATATTTAAATAATTATTATGTGGAGCATTATGAAGAAATGGAGCAAACAGATAATAAAGCAGAAGCTTTGCAAAAGTTTTCTGAAAGTAGTAACTGGATTTGGAATCCAAGTAAATACGGATATGGAGCAGTAGGATATATAATTGATAGTGATGGGAATATGTGCTATTTCATAAATAAAGAAGGTCTGCCAGAAGAAATAAGAAGTAGTTTAAAAGGTGGAGATGCAGGAGAAGGAACTTATGCAGATTATGCAAGTTATAATGATGTATATGGAGTAACAGCAAATTTAAAAGTGTATTATTCGAATAGTGGAAAGGATAGTATTTTAGGTGTATCGAAAGATGATTTAGAAAAAGAAAATCCACTAAGAGAAGTTTTTCAAGCCGGTAGCGAAATGGCAAAATTAATTACAGGTAAAGATGATACTGCAGTTACTATACAAGATTTAAAAAGTGTAAAAACACTAACTATAGATAGTACAAGTGGTATAACTAATTTATCAGAACTATATAATTTAACAAGCCTACAAGAATTAAATTTAAAAGATTTAAATTTGAATAGTTTAGAAGGTATACAAAATGCAGTACAGTTAAGTTATATAAAAATAGAAAATTGTAAAATTAATGATTACTCTTCAATTGCTGGAGTAGATAGAATTTTAATGTATTTGTATATGATTAATACTACTGATGAACAGGTAAATTTACTATGTGAAGCAATGAAAAATACAGACTTTGCAAATTTGCAATATTTTGGATTGTATGATTCTGGTTCTAATTTGACTAATATAGATAAATTAGTAGAACTTAGTAAAGTAACAAAAGAAAGTATCAAATATCTTTATCTTTATAACAACAATATTAGTAGTATATCTGCTTTAAGTGAATTTATAAATATAAAAGAATTAGAAGTAAACAACAATGCAAGTTTAATAACTTTAGCAGGTTGTGAAAACATGAATAGCCTTATATATTTAGATGCTTCTTATTGTAATTTAGGAGCAAATGAAATATATGATACAAATTTAGATAATAGTGGAAGAAATGAAGCTTCAGATGCACTTTCTGCAATTGATAATTTAAATAATATAAGTAAGCTATATTTGTCTAATAATATTAATTTAAAATGGGTTGATTACATAGTAAATTATGATGCTTTGCAAACTTTATCTTTAGCTAATAATAATTCAATGACAAATGAAAGCTTTATTAATATTAAGGCAATAGTATTAAAATTAAAAGGAGTAAATTGTTCATATCCATCAAAATATGAAAAATTATTAAATTCAAATGAGAGAATGGATTTAGTAGACAGCAATTTAACTAACAGCTCTGAAGAATATTTAGCTTTAATGAATAATACAAGTTTAAAACAACTAAGATTAGATAATAATGTGAATTTGCAAGATGAAGGAACTTATTCAATAAATAATGTTTTGAAAACTTGTACAAGTATGGAAGTATTGTGCCTAAGAAATATTAATATAGATAATATTTATTTTGTACAAAATATGCCAAATTTAAAGGAATTAGATCTAAGAGGAACTAATGTTACAGATTTATCTTTTTTAGAATTATATTGTCCAAATTTAAAAACTCTAATTTTAGATAATGAAGATGTAGATTTAACTAAAATTCAAAAAACAATATCAAATATGAATTTAGGTTTATTAAATGTAGCTGGAACTTTTTTTACAAATGCAATAAGTGGATTAATTGCAACAAACCCAAATGTATATAAAAAATTAGAAGAATGTATAGAGATTACAAATTTAATAATTTGTGGAAGAACTATGTACGATAGTTTACAAGTAGCAAATATTGATTTAAGCAAATGTGTAAAATTAGAAACTGTCAATTTAGATTCTGTTAAAATAAATATAAAATATCCTTCTCAAGTAAAAAATGTAAATTTAAGTTGGAGAGCAGCTACAAATTTAAATGATTTTAATAATTGTACAAAAATGAATTATCTAAATTTATATCAACCTTCTGGAAGTAGTTTTAATAATACTATATCTAGTTTAAATAATATTGAGATTACTTCAATGAATTTAAATTATGTAAGTGATTTTAAAATTTTTGAGACAATATCAGAAAATGCAAAGATACATAATATAACAGTTGCAAGACAAGATTATATTGGAAATGTATCAATTGCTAATCTAGATGCACTTCAATATATAAACGGACTAACCTCTTTATCAATAAGTGGATATAAATTACTTCCTAGTTTTTCTAAAGATACAGCTTTAAATAAGCTTACAGGTATTTATATATCAGATTCAAGCTTTGATAATATAGAATTTGTAAAAAATGCACCAAATTTAAAAACTATAAAAATTCTAAATTCTAATATAAAAAGCTTAAAAGGAATTGAGAATAATACAAGTTTAACAGAAATAAATTTAAGTGGAAATTCTATTTCATCAATAAAAGAATTAGAAAATTTAACACAGCTAAGTAGCTTGAATTTGGAAAATAATTGTATATATGATACTTCTACATATATAGATACATCAGGAGAAACAATTACTTATAATAATTTAGATATATTAGCCAATTTGAACGGAAATGGTAATTTGAGATATCTGTATTTATCAGGAAATAAAGGTATAATAAATTGGAGTCCACTTTCTAGTATTAGTAATTGGACAGGAAAATCAGGATGGTAAATGGAAAGGATAAAAAATGAAAAATAGAAAAATTTTAAGTATGCTTATAATAGCCATTTTTATAATTATTGTTTTTATAATATTTTTTAGCGTAGAAAAAGAAAGAAATATTGCAACTAATGTTAATGAAGAAGTAAATGTATATAAAAATGAAATTACTGGAGAATATATAATATATGATAATAGCGGAATGGAAATAACGAGAACAACGAATAGCGAAAAAATAGATTTATTAATAGATAATCCAAATTATAACCCTAAAAAGTAATATATTCTTTTAATTATCCATTTAAAAATATTAAAGTATTATTAAATTTTATGCAAAAGCAGCACTAAAACATCAAAAGTAACCTAAATGTAATAAAAAAATAATATTTTTGTAATAAAATAGTGATTTATTGGAAAAAGTATGATATAATACCAACTATGTAAAAAGAGAATGTAAAAAATTTGAATAAGAAAGAGGTTGAAGAAATGGATAATTATTCAGATATGAAGCAAAAAAACATAAGACTAAAAGTAGTTGGTGTTGGTGGTGCAGGAAATAATGCTATAAATAGAATGGTAGAAGATAAAATAAAAAATGTTGAATTTATAGCAATAAATACAGAAAATAAAATGTTGCAACTATCTAAAGCCGATAGAACTATTCAAATTGGAAAAGAAACAACTAAAGGTTTAAGTACTGGTGGTAGTGTAGAAATAGGAGAAAGAGCAGCAAAAGAAAATGCTGAAGAAATAAGAAGAGCTTTAGAAGGAACAGATATGTTATTTATAACTGCTGGAATGGGTGGTGGAACAGGTACTGGTGCAGCACCTGTTGTAGCAGAAATTGCAAAAAGTCTTGGAATATTAACAATAGGAATTGTAACAAAGCCTTTTATTTTTGAAGGAATTAGAAGGATGAATCAAGCAAGAAAAGGTATTGAAGCTATAAAAAAATATGTAGATGCACTAATTGTAATATCAAATGATCAATTACTAAAAACAATTGATAAGAAAAGTACAATGATAGAAGCTTTTCGTGTAGCAGATAGTACTTTAAAGCAAGGTATTTTAGGTATTACTAATTTACTTAATACAACAGGTTTAGTAAATGTAGATTTTAATGATATAAAAGCTGTTATGCAAAATACAGGAATGGCTCATTTAGGAATGTGCGAGGCAACTGGTGAAGGAGCTATAGTAGAAGCCGTAAAAGGTGCTGCCTTAAATTCTCTTTCTGAAACGAAAATTGATGGAGCAAAAGGTGTTATAGTTAATATTTCTGGTAGCAAGGAATTATCTTTAGCTGATATGAATATTGCAATTACAGATATTCAAGATGTAATAGATGAAAATGCAAATGTTATTTTTGGTACAATAATAGACGAAAAATTGAAAGACAAGATTGTAGCAACAATTATTGCGACTGGAGTAGAAGAAAAATATTAATAATTGATAAAAAATAAAAGTGGTTTTAAGCTTTCTTAAAACCACTTTTAAGTTAAAGAAAATAGTTAGACTAACAATTTATTTTTTTCTCATTTTTATAGTAATATAAATTGATTCAAAAAGATTTAATATTTCTGCTATCAATAAAACAATTCCACAAATCATAGATAATACTTCTGTTGCGATAAAAGGATGTGCTATTATAAATATTCCAAATAAAATACTTAAAATTGAAACAAATACCATTATTTTCCAATTATCTACAACATCTTTTAAATTTATAGACATTTGCAATTTTATAATACTTTCAAAAATAATCCAAATACCTATTAGTAAATATATAATAGATATTACCCATTGTGGATTTAAAATAAATATAAAGCCAAGTACAATTTCAGCTATTCCCTCTAATAGTTCAAAACTAAAAGCTTTAAATTCAGCTGGTTCATTAAAGTAAGAAACAATATGCCAAATACCATCAACAATAACTATAACACCTAGTATAATCATAATAGTATTTAACAATCGTATAGGATTTAAAATTAAAACAATGGCTAACAATATAAGTAATGTAGATATTATAATAGAACGCATTGTATATTTCTTAAAAATATCTTCCATAAAAATACCTCCTTTATATAAAAATTATATCATTGTTTGACAAAAAATCAATTCAAAATTAATAGGTTGAAAAAATTGAAGTTTTATAATACTATAATAAAAATAAAAAATATTTTGAAAGGAAAAATCGTATGAATGTAAGTAAATTAAACTTAGGAGATAAGATAGGTGTTATAGCACCATCTGGACCAATAATAGGTGATGCAATAGAAGAACTAAAAAAAGCAAGAAAGCTAGTAGAAGAAAAAGGTTTTAAAGTAGAGTTTTCTAAAAATATTTTTTCTAATACCAATGGGTATAGCGCTTCTCCAAAAGAAAAAGCAGAAGATTTAAACTACATGTTTTCTAATAAGGAAATAAAAATGATATGGTGTGCCAAAGGCGGAGAAAATTCTAATTCAATGTTTGATTATATAGATTATAATTTAATAAAAAATAATCCCAAAATTATATGTGGTTATAGCGATATTACTTCAATAACTAATATGATAACAGAAAAAACAGGATTAATAACTTTTAGTGGAACTAATTTTAAAACAATAGCAACAGATGAAACCGATTTTAGTTTTAAAGAAGCAATAAAGCGTTTTGTAGAAGGAGATAAAACGCTTGGAAAACCAGAAGATTATACAGTGTTAAAACAAGGCTTTGCAGAAGGAAAGCTAATAGGTGGAAATTTAAATTTAACACATAATTTAGTTTGTGGTAAATATAGTATAGATTTTACAGATAAAATTTTATTCTTAGAAGAACTAGGTGTTGAAACTCCACCTGCTTTTGCAAGTAACTTTTTATATTATATGAAACAAAATGGAGTATTTAATAAAATAAAAGGTCTATGGATAGGAAACTATAATCATGAGAGTAATATTCCATTAGAAAAAATAATTTTAGATGTGTTAGATAATGAATATGATTTTCCTATTATTAAATCAAACAATTTTGGTCATATTGAAACTAAAATTGTTATTCCTATTGGAGCAAAGGCAAAAATTGATACAAATTCAAAAGAAAAAATAAGTTTACTTGAGGATATTGTAAGTTTTTAAGCTATTTTTAATTTTTTTGAGGTATAATATATTTGGAAATTTTAAAAGGAGAGCTATAAATAGCAAGTAATATGAAGATTTTAATTGTAGAAGATGATAAAATTCTAGCAAGAACAATTGAACAATGTGTTTCTCCAAAATATGATGCAGATATTGCATATGATGGAGAAGAAGGAATTATGTATGCAAAACAGGGAATATATGATGTTATCTTGTTAGATTTGATGCTTCCAGTATATAATGGATATGAAGTTTTAAGAACACTTAGAAAAGAAAAAATTTTTACCCCTGTTTTAATATTAACTGCAAAGGATGGTTTAGATGATAAACTAAAGGGGTTTGACGATGGCGCAGATGACTACATAACAAAGCCTTTTGAGAGAAAAGAATTACTAGCAAGAATTGATGCAATACTTAGAAGGGCAAAAGGAAATTATGCAGAAAATAATACGATTACTTTTAAAGAATTAGTTTTAGATTTAAACAATAGAGAAGTAAAATTTAATGGACAAGAATTAGTACTTCAAGGAAAGCAATTTGATGTTTTAGAATATTTATTAAATTCTAAAAATACCATAATAACTAAAGATCAAATCTTCGATAAGATTTGGGGCTTTGATAGTGAAACTAGTACAAATGTTATAGAGGTCTATGCAAGTGGACTAAGAAAAGAGCTAAAAAAGATTGGATACGATAAATATTTAAAAACAATTAGAGGTGTAGGGTATATTTGGAATGATAAATAATTTATAGCTTATAAATTGTGGTTTTCTTGAGTTTAAGAAAAAGGAGATAAAATGAACGAACAAGATAGATTTAAAAAACAAATAGTAAAACATACCCTATACAATATATCTGCTTTTGCAATAATATTTTTAATTTTTGGAATATTAGTATTTTTCTTAGTAAGAAACATAACATTCTCCTCTGTAGAATTAACATTAAAGGAATGTGCTAATTTATACCTAGAAACAGAAAATAGTATTCAGGGACTTTCAGATTATTTTTTTGAAACTAGAGGAATACAAAAAGAAGAATTTGAAAATTCTATAAATGAAATAAGAGATTATGTATTATCTAGAAAGATTAATAATCCAAAGGTTATAGTTATTATTAGAGATAAAGATAAAAATGTTTTAAATGAAGAAGATTTAGGTAGAAGTTACAATGAATATTTAACTCAATTAAATTTTAATGAAAAGCTTTTAAACAAAATTTACGAAATAAGGATAAACAATACTTATAATTATCGTTCAATAAATTTGGAATTATACCCAGATAGTGATAACACTAGATATGTTCAATTACTTATTAATGTTGATAGTGAAAATGAATTAGTATCACATTACTTTGATATAATAACAGTGGCAATATTATCAGGAATTACAATGTCAATTGTAGCAAGTTATATATTATCAAAAAAGACTTTAGTTCCAATTGCTGAAACTCTAAAAAAACAAATGGAATTCGTACAAAATGCTTCACATGAGCTAAGAACTCCACTTACTATAATTCAAGCAAAACAAGAGCTTTTACTACAAGAACCAGATGCAAAAATTATAGATAAATCAGAAGAGATAATGTTAACTTTAAACGAAACAAAGAGATTAACTAAGCTTACTAAGGATTTAATGACTTTAGCAAGAGCTGATGAAAACAATATAAAATTAAACAAAGAAAAAACAGATGTAGATGAATTAATTGAAGGATTAGCAAAACCTTATATAGAAATGGCAGAATTAGAAGAAAAGCAAATAACTTTAAATCTGCAATACAATGAAGAGGCTAATTTAGATTCGAATAAAATATATCAAGTAATGGTAATATTATTAGATAATGCTATAAAGTATACAGAAAAAGGTGATAATATAGAAATATCAACTTTTAGCAAGGATGGAAAATGCGTTATTGAAGTAAAAGACACAGGAATAGGAATTAGTGAAGAAGCAATAAAGCATATATTCGATAGATTTTATAGAGAAGATAAAGCTCGTAATAGAGAAACTGGTGGAAGTGGCTTAGGTCTATCCATTGCAGATGTAATAATAAAAGCACACAATGGAACAATAAAAGCTTCTCACAATAAACCAAAAGGAACAATATTTACTATTAGATTACCAAAATAAAATTATTAAAATATATTGTTAAAAAAATATTTATTTGATAAAATAATTAAGTAAAAAAAACAGAAGAGGAAACAGTATGGATTTACTATTTATTATAATTTTGATTATTAGTATATTTGTAGCTTTTTCATTTATTTTACATGAGTATAATGCAGGAAAATACAATGTGAATAATGATATTTTAGAAGAAAGTAGCTTAGAAAATTACAAAAAGGATTATCCAAATAAAGATGTAGATGACTTAAAAGTAGAGATAGAAAAAATAGCAGATAGATTAATAGATAATTTAGAAAGTAATAGATATACAGATAAAGTAAGAGAAAAAGCTAAAAATGATAAAAGAATTAAATTATTAAAAAATGAAATTGCAGACGATGTAAAAATAATTAATTATAAAGATAAAAAGTTAAAGGCAAAAGTAAATTATATATTAGACAATAATGAATATAGTCTAATTTTTGATATGATAACAGTAAATAGAGGAAGAGTTTTTCTAAAAAAATATAATTTAATGAAGCAAAGAGCAGAAAAAAAATATAATTTTTAAAAAACTTAGCAATCAAAAGATAAGAGTGCTAAAAATAGTCAAAAAACGTCTAAAAATAGCAAAAACATTCAAATTTTGGATTTGAATGTTTTTTTGTTTGGTAGTATATTATATATGTGAAATTGGTAAAATATAGAATAGGAGATGATAGTTATGCTATGTGATCGTTGTGGAAAAAGAGAAGCAACTATACAATATGTTCAAATTATAAATGGAAATAAACAAGAATTACATTTATGCTCAAAATGTGGAAAAGATGTGGGCGTAGATGATTTTAGTATGCCTATAGATTTATCTGGATTTTTTGGAGAAATTTTTGGAGAATATGATATACCTTTAATAAATAGAGAGTCAAAGTTAGTATGCGAAAATTGTAATACTAGCTTTGAAGAATTTTTAAATACAGGAAAAATTGGGTGTGCAAATTGTTACAGGACTTTTGAGAAAAAACTAAATCCAATATTAAAAAGGATTCAAGGAGGAAGTGAATATTTAGGAAGTAGCAAGCAAGAAACAACAATTGAAAAGATTAATGAAAAAGATAAAAAAACAACGCAAGAAAACAAAATTAAACAATTGGAAGAAAAAATCAAAGAATACGTAAAAGAAGAAAAATATGAAGAAGCTGCTAAAATAAGAGATGAAATAAAAAAATTAAAAGAAGAAAAGAAAGAAGATAATGATAGCAAGGAAGGGGGAAATAAATAATGAATTGGTATTGTGAACCCGGAAAAGAAAATGATGTAGTATTGTCAACAAGAATAAAACTATCAAGAAATTTTGCAGATTTACCGTTTATATATAAAGCAACAGAAAAGGATTTAGTAGAGTGTTCTAATAGAGTAAATAAGATATTACCAAAGTTAGGTTATGGACTAAAATTTTATAAACTAAAAAGTATGGATATTATAACTAAGCAAAGTCTATTAGAAAAAAATTTAGTAAATCAAGAATTTATTTCAGATAATACTGATGTTGAAGCAATAGCTATAAATGATGAAGAAAATATTTGCATAATGGTAAATGAATCAAATCATATGCAAATACAAGTTTTTAGCAGTGGATTAGAGCTAGATAATTGTTTTAATTTAATTTCTGAAATTGATGATAAACTAAAAGCCGAAGAAAAAATTGCTTTTGATAAAAAATTTGGATATTTAACAAGTGAACTAATAAATGTTGGAACAGGTTTAAAAGCTTCAATTTTAGTTCATTTACCAGGACTTAAGAAAACAGGTAACCTTCAAAAGATTTTAGATGTTGTTGAAAAATTTGGAATGAATATAAAAAATGAATATGGGGAATACAGTAGACAAAATTCTGATGTGTTTCAAATTTCAAACAGACAAACTTTAGGTATTTCTGAAAAAGATACAATAGAAAATTTAAAAGTAATTACAGAAAAAATTGTAGAACAGGAAAGAATAGCAAGAAAATTTTTAGCACAGAATAGCAAGAATTTAGAAGATGAAATATATAGAAGTTTAGGAATTTTATTATATGCAAGAAGAATGTCTTTAGAAGAGGCAAATAGCTTAATATCAGAAGTTAAGCTAGGTGTTGATTTAGGAATTTTACAGGAGTTAACAGATTGCAAGATAAAAAAGATGCTTCTATATGCAAAATCAGCAAATCTACAAAAATTATTAGGTAAGACTTTAACAAAAGAGGAATTAGAAGCTGAAAGAACAAAGGCTTTACAAAATATAATAAAAGAAAATTAATTTTTTAGAAAGGAGTTTTATATGACATATAAATTTACTAAAAGTGGTGAAAAAGTTTTAGAGATAGCAAATGAACTTGCTATTGAATTAGGACATAATTATATTGGTACAGAACATATTTTATACGGTTTAGCTTGTGAAGAAAGCGGTGTCGCAAGTAAAGTATTAGAAAAACAAAATGTTACACCAGAAAATGTAATAGAAAAAATTGAAGAGCTAATTGGAATAAATACAATTAATCAATCTATAGTAATCGGATTTACACCTAGAACTAAAAAAATTATAGAAAATGCCTTTTTAGAAGCAAAAAGACTAGGTTCTGATTATATAGGAACAGAACATTTATTAATTGGAATTATGAAAGAAGGAGACAGCATAGCTGTTAGAATAATGCTAGATTTAGGAGTAAATCCAGAGGAATTATATGATGACATAAATCAAGTTTTAAATGATTTTGAAAATTATA
>CALXZR010000076.1 GCA_944393295.1 uncultured Clostridia bacterium | reverse complement strand
AAGCAGAGGCTTTAACAAGTATTGTATTACCAAGTAGTATAACAAAAATGGAATTTTCATGTTTTGAAATGGCTACTAGTTTAAAAAATGTTGTTATTAATACACAAACATCATCAATACCACATAGTTGTTTTAAAGGTTGTACCAATTTAGTAAGTGTTGATGCAACAAATTGTACAACTAATTTAATAAATGATGATGCTTTTAAAGAATGTACAAAATTAACACAAGTTAAATTACCTTCAAAACTAGAATGTATAAGAGAAGGTGCTTTTGCAGATTGCGATAGTTTAACTACATTAACAATTCCAGATTCTATACTATTAATAGAAAAAGATTTTGATTTAGATAGCGAAAAGTTAACTAATATAGATATGCCAGATGGAATAGAGATGGCTGAAAGTGGAAACTATATTAAAAATGTAAAACTAACAATTTCAGGAACTAATAGATACGACTTTGTTAATCAAGTTGTAAATTTAGTAAATAAAGAAAGAAGCTCTAATGGTTTAGGAAATGTAACTATAGATAAAGAATTAACAGAAGCTGCAATGGAAAGAGCTTTAGAAATAAGTTTATATTTTGAACATAGTAGACCAGGAACTGGTGATTGTTTTACTATAAGTTCTAAGGCAATGGCTGAAAATATTGCTGGTGGTCAAAGCAGTCCAGAAAATGTTATGAATAGCTGGATGAATTCAACAACACATAAGAACAATATATTAGGTAAGAATTATAAATCTATAGGAATTGGATGTTTCGAAAAAGATGGAATACTTTATTGGGTTCAATTATTTGGAACAGCAAATGGTGAAGGAAGTGTAAATACTACAGTACAGAAAGTAACTAAAACAAAATTATTGTATTACTATTATGCTGATACATTAAGTTCAAATTTGAGTAGTTCAAAGAACTATAAAGTAGGAGAAACTGTAAAGGTTGTTCCTTATTTAGTAAATGTAGCTTGGAAAGGTGCTAGAATATCACTTTTACCAACAGAAGTTAGTTTGTCTAGTTCAAATACATCAGTAATGACTATTGATAAAAATGGTAATATGAAAGGTGTTGGAGCTGGAACAGCAAATTTAATAATTAAACTTGGACCTGCTACTGAAACTATTAATTTAACTTTTGTATCTGAGACAAATGGAGGAAGCAACAATAATAATAATAATAATAATAATAATACAAATCAAAGTATAAACTATACAGCAGCACAAGTTGCAAATTTAATTTTTGACTATAAATATTATGCAGATAAATATCCAGATTTGAAAGCTGCTTTTGGATACAATGAAGCGGCACTTAAATCACATTATTTAAATAGTGGAATTAAAGAAGGTAGAGAACCTTCAAGTGTATTTAATCCAAGCTACTATTTAGCAAATAATAGTGATTTAAAATCTGCCTTTGGAAATAATTATGAAGCGGCTTACAATCACTTTATTTCAAATGGATATAAAGAATTAAGAAAAAGCTCAAATTTATATTGGGGTGAATATTACAAAAATAATAACTCTGATTTAAAAAATATGAATGGCTATCAGCTAATAGAACATTATTTAAGATTTGGAAAAAATGAAGGAAGAAAGGCTAATGAGCCTACATCAGAAAATAGTAATGCAAGACCAGAAGACATAACAAACTCATTATTTAATGCAAAACTTTATTATGATTTATATCAAGATTTAAGAAATGCTTTTGGATATAATGAAGCAGCACTTAAGTCACATTATATAAATAATGGAATTAAGGAAGGTAGAATTGCTTCTTTAGTATTTGATGCTAATTACTATTTATCAACTAATAGTGATTTGAAAAAAGCCTTTGGAAATGACTATAAAGCAGCATATGACCATTTTATAAGTTATGGAATTAATGAAGGAAGAAGAGCATCTTTATATTTTGATGTAAAATATTATTTAAATAATAATTCGGATTTGAAAAAGGCTTATGGAAATACTTATTCAGCAGCTTTAAATCATTTTGCAAATATCGGTATGAAAGAGGGAAGAAATGCTAGTAGTGACTTTAAAGTTACAGTATATAAAGCAAATTACTCTGACTTAAGAAAAGCTTATGGAAATGACATGTTATTATACTATGAGCACTATATATTATACGGAAAAAATGAAGGAAGAAAAGCAAAATAAAGAAAAAATATTGAATAAAAAAATAGTATATGTTATAATTTTCAAAGAACAAAAGAAAGATGGTGTAATATGGAATTTTTAGCAGTTATTTTTATACTATTTACAGTAATATTATTTTTAACAGTTTTAGCAGTTGCGCAAATTAAAATGGCAGGAATGAATGTAACAGATTTTTGGTCTTTTATTAAAGCAAATGAAACTTTAGATAAATTATATGCATTTAGTATAAAATATGAAAAGTTAACTCCACAACAACAAATAATTTTTATGCAAGAAGCAGATAAAATTTTTGAAGCATTTGATAAAGTTCCAGATGCACTATGGGAAGAAGAATATCAAAAATATATGAAAGTTTTAGATAAATATAAGGATATAAAAATGCTTAGATGGGAATCTAAATAATAAAAGATGGAACGGTTCTTTAATAGCACCGTTCTATTTTTATGTATGTAAGAGATGGGGAGAAAAGATGGAAATTTTAATAACAAGACATGGACAAACTGATTGGAATGTGCAAGAGAAATTGCAAGGAAAAGCAGATATTGAGTTAAACCAAACTGGAATAGAACAAGCAAAAATAGCCAAAAATAAACTAGAAAATGAAAAAATAGACCTAATTATATGTTCTCCGCTAAAAAGAGCAAAACAAACTGCTGAGATTATAAATGAAGGAAGAAACATACCACTAATAATAGATGATAGAATTGCAGAAAGAGATTTCGGTGAATTTGAAGGAAAAAACAAAAGTGAATTTAGTTTTGAAGACTTTTGGAGTTATAAAAAAGCAGAAAATTATGAAAAAGCAGAGAAAATACAGGATTTTTTTGAAAGAATTTATAATTTTTTAGATGATATTAAAGAAAAATATAAAGACAAAAGAATTTTAATTGTTGCACATGGTGGTGTAAGTATTCCTTTTAGATGTTATTTTGAAGGAATTCCGGATATTGAAAATTTGACAGGACTTGGATTAGATAATTGTGAAATTGGTAAATATACTTTTAAATAGAGTGAGACATAATTGTTCCCATTGACATTTAATAAAATCTATAGTAAAATTTAATACAATGTAGTAAAAAGTCGAATGGAGGAAATAAAAAAATGATGTATTTTGCTAAAAATAATAAAATAAAAAAGATTGCAAATTCATCTTTTTTTATTATCTCATTTTTTGCTAATACAAATTCAAAAAACACTAAATTTTTTATTTAGTGTTTTTTTTTAGAATTTAATAATGAAAGGAGCTAAAATGAAAGGCTATTTAGTTTTAGAAAATGGACAAATTTTCGAAGGAGAGAGATTTGGAAGTAACCAAGATACAGCTTGTGAAGTAGTATTCAATACTGGTATGGTAGGTTATGTAGAAACTTTTACAGATCCTTCTTATGCAGGACAAGGAATAGTAATGACATATCCACTTATAGGTAACTATGGTGTATGCTTGGAAGATTGTGAGTCTAAAAGAATATGGGCTAAAGCAATATTTGTACATGATATTGGAGAATATGAAAGTAATTTTAGAACGCAAGAAAATTTAGACAAATTTTTAAAAGATAATAATGTTCCAGGATTAAAGGGTGTTAATACTAGAAAATTAACAAAGATATTAAGAGATAGTGGAACAATGCGTGGATATCTAACTTCGAATATAGAAAATTTAGATGTTATACAAGAAATAATAAAAAAATATGAAATTGGAAAAGTTGTAGAAGAGGTTTCAACTGATAAAATAGTAACTTATGGAAGAACAAAAGCTAAGCAAGTAGCACTTTTAGATTTTGGTGCAAAAGATAATATAGTAAATTCTTTGCTAAAAAGAGGAGTTGGAGTAACAGTATACCCAAATAATACAAAAGTAGAAATGATATTAGCAACAAGACCAGACGGAATAATGCTTTCAAATGGACCAGGAAATCCAGAAGATTGCACTGAAGAAATTGAAATAATTAAAAAATTATATAAAACTAATATTCCTATTTTTGGTATATGTTTAGGTCATCAATTAATGGGATTAGCAACTGGGGCTAAAACAGCAAAGTTAAAATATGGACATAGAGGACCAAATCATCCAGTAAAAGATTTAAAAAATGACAGAGTATATATCACTTCACAAAATCATGGCTATTATATTGTTGCTGAAAGTTTAAATCCTGAAATTGCTGAAGTATCACATATAAATTTAAATGACAATACAGTAGAAGGAATTAGATATAAAAACAAAAAAATATTTACTGTACAATTTCATCCAGAAGCTTGTCCTGGACCAGAAGATACAGCATATTTATTTGATGAATTTGTTGAAATGTTATAAATCAAAAATTAATTGAAGAAAGGAAATAAAAAATGCCAAGAAATAAAGATATAAAAAAGGTTTTAGTAATTGGCTCTGGTCCTATTATAATAGGGCAAGCAGCAGAATTTGATTATGCAGGAACACAAGCTTGTAGAGAGCTAAAAAAAGAAGGAATTGAAGTTGTTTTAGTAAATTCAAATCCAGCTACTATTATGACAGATAAAAATATGGCTGATAAAATCTATTTAGAACCATTAACAGTAGAAACTGTAAAAAAGATAATAAAAAAAGAAAGACCAGATAGCATACTTCCTAATTTAGGTGGACAAACAGGCTTAAATTTAGCAATGGAACTTGCTGAAAATGGTTTTTTAGAAGAATATAATGTAAGACTTTTAGGAACTAAAGCTGAAGGAATAAAAAAAGCAGAAGATAGACAAGCTTTTAAAGATATGATGGAAGAAATTGGGGAGCCTTGCATATCTAGTAAGGTTGTATACAATGTAGAAGATGCAGTTGAATTTGCAAACAAAATTGGACTACCTGTAATAGTAAGACCTGCTTATACATTAGGCGGAACAGGAGGAGGAATTGCTTATACAATAGAGGAACTAGAAGAAATTTGTTCAAGTGGTCTTCGTATGTCTAGAGTACACGAGGTTTTAATTGAAAAATGTATATCTGGTTGGAAAGAAATAGAGTATGAAGTAATGAGAGATGGAAAAGGCAATTGTATTACTATTTGTAATATGGAAAATATTGATCCTGTTGGAGTTCATACAGGTGATAGTATAGTAGTTGCTCCTTCACAAACACTTGCAAATAAAGAGTATCAAATGCTTAGAACTTCTGCTATAAAAATAATTTCTAGTTTGAAAATAGAAGGTGGTTGCAATGTTCAATTTGCATTAAATCCAAATAGTTTTGAATATGCAGTAATTGAAGTAAATCCAAGAGTAAGTAGATCTTCAGCCTTAGCTTCAAAAGCAACTGGATATCCAATTGCCAAAGTAGCCACAAAAATAGCTATAGGATATTCTTTAGACGAAATAATAAATTCTGTAACTGGAAAAACTTATGCTTGCTTTGAACCAGTTTTAGATTATGTAGTTGTAAAAATACCAAAATGGCCATTTAAAAAGTTCCTAACAGCAAGTAGAGATTTAGGGACTCAAATGAAAGCAACTGGAGAAGTAATGGCTATTGCACCAAATTTAGAAGCAGGAATTATGAAAGCAGTTCGTTCTTTAGAAGAAAATTTGGATTCTTTAATTTTACCTAAGCTAAAAGAATTTACAAGAGAAGAAATAGAAGAAAAATTAAAAAAGGTAGATAATGAAAGAATTTTTGTAATTGCAGAGGCTTTAAGAAGAGATATATCTGTTGAAGAGATTCATAATATTACAACAGTCGATAAATTTTTTATTGGAATTGTAAGCAAAATTGTAAATATGGAAAAAGATTTGCAAACGAAAGAGTTGAATGCAAATTTAATTAGAAAAGCTAAGAAATTTGGATTTACAGATAAAGTAATTTCAGAGCTTTCAAAACAGGACATTAAAGAAATAAAGGCAATTAGACTAGGAAATAAAATTGTTGCAAATTTTAAAATGGTAGATACTTGTAGTGCAGAATTTGAAGCACAAACACCATACTATTATTCAAGCTATGATGAAGAAAACGAAACAAAAACTAGCGATAAAAAGAAGGTTTTAGTTTTAGGTTCTGGACCAATAAGAATAGGACAAGGAATTGAATTTGATTATTGCAGTGTTCATGGAGTATGGTCATTAAAGAAAGCTGGATATGAAACTATAATTGTAAATAACAATCCAGAAACAGTTAGTACAGATTTTGATATAGCTGATAAACTATATTTTGAGCCTTTAACTGCCGAAGATGTAGAAAATATAGTGGATGTAGAAAAGCCTTATGGTGCTATTGTTCAATTTGGAGGTCAAACAGCAATTAAATTAACTAAAGCTTTAACAGAGATGGGAGTAAAAATTTTAGGAACTCAAGAAGTTGATATGGATAGAGCAGAAGATAGAAAAGAGTTTGATGAAGCTTTAAATAATTGTGGAATTTTAAGACCAAAAGGAAGTACAATTTTTACAGTAGAAGAAGCAAAAAAAGTTGCAAATAATCTGGGCTATCCTGTACTTGTTAGACCTTCTTATGTTTTAGGAGGTCAAGGAATGGCAATAGCTTATGATGATAAAGAAATAGAAGAATATGTTAATGAAATTAATGAGGTTGCACAAGAACATCCTATTTTAGTAGATAAATACATTTTGGGAAAAGAAGTAGAAGTGGATGCTATTTGTGATGGAGAGGATATTTTAATTCCAGGAATAATGGAACATTTAGAAAGAGCAGGTGTACATTCTGGAGATAGTATTTCAGTTTATCCAACACAAACTTTAGATTTAAAATATGAAAAGGAAATAATAAAATATACGGAAAAAATCGCAAAAGAACTAAATGTAATAGGTATTTTAAATATACAATTTATAGTAAGTAATGACAAAGTATATATTATTGAAGTAAATCCACGTTCTAGTAGAACAGTTCCATATATTAGCAAGGTTACAAATTTACCTATGATAGATATTGCAACAGATGTAATTCTAGGAAAAAAATTAAAAAATATGCCATATGGAACAGGCTTGTATAAAAAAAGTGAATATGTTTGTGTAAAAATGCCAGTATTTTCTTTTGAAAAAATAAAGAATGCAGATACAAGTTTAGGTCCTGAAATGAAATCAACTGGAGAAGTTTTAGGAGTAGATAAAAACTTTGAAAATGCTATATTGAAAGCTTTTATAGCAAGTGGAGCTAATGTTTCTAAAACTGGAAGTATTCTTATTACTGTTAGAGATAAAGATAAACCAGAGATGCTACCAATTGCTAAAAAGTTTAAAGAAAAAGGTTTTATAATTTATTCAACAATAGGAACAGCTAAATTTTTAAAAGAAAATGGAATTGATGCAATAGTAGTAGAGAAAATTTGGGAAGGAAAAGACAGCATTATAGATTTAATTCAATCTGGAAAAATAAATTTTGTTGTAAATACACCAACTAAAGGAAAACAAGCTAATCGTGACGGATTTAAAATAAGAAGATTAACAGTAGAGTGCAAAATACCTTGCTTTACATCACTAGATACAGTAAATGCTTTATACAAAGCAATTGACGACAATGTAGAAGAAAAAGATTTAGAAGTAGTTGATATAACTAAGATTTAAAAATAATTATTGTAAAATTGTTTAAAATAAAAAATAGGAGAATATAAAATGATAGATTTACATTTACACACGAATCATTCAGATGGAACTGATTCTGTGGAAAAATTATTGGAAAATGCAGAACGACAAAAAATTGAAATTATTTCAATTACTGATCATAATTCTGTAGGTGCATATTATGAATTAGAAAAAAATCCAGAAATGAGAAGAAAATTTAGCGGAGAAATTGTAATTGGTTCAGAAATAAAGGCAATTTTTAATGATATTAATATAGAAATTTTAGCTTATGGAATTAATTATAAAAATATAAATATAAAGAAAGAAAATAAAACACAAGTACAAAATGATATTTTAAAACATTTTATAAAAGTTGCTAAAAGTCTTGGAATAAAAGTAGATGAAAATATAAAAGTAGATATAAAAGATCCTAATAAAGTATATGCATGTTGGGTTTTTTGTGATGATATAATTAAATATAAAGAAAATGAACAAATATTAAAAAGTTTAGGACAGATAAATAGAAATACCTTTTATAGAGAACATGAAGGAAATAAGAATAGTCCTTTTTATTACAATACTTCAAAATATTATGATGATTGCCAAACCTTAATAGATAAAATACATAAAGCAGGAGGATTAGCTTTTTTAGCACATGGATTAATATACTCATTTGAGAATAAAAGATATTCTATAGAAGAAATATTGAAAACAACTGATATAGATGGATTAGAGTGTATATATCCATTATTTAACAAGGAAGAAAAAGAATTTATGATAAAACTATGCAAAAAATACAATAAGTTTATGTCTGGGGGTTCCGATTATCATGGAAAAAATAAACCTACAACTTTTATGGGAACTGGTATAAATAAAAATATAATTATTCAAAAAGATTTTGTAGAAAGTTGGATAAATACAGTAAGAAAGATTTAAAGAATATAACAAAAGCCATTCGTTTGAATGGCTTTTGTTATATAAATTTCTTTATTTATAAAAATTGTATTACTTTCTTAAGTTTTTCTTAAATATATTGACAAAAATATAGTATTATAATAAAATTGTACTAGTACAAATAGTACAGATAATTTTCAGATTTGGATTTTATTATTAATAATTTTGTGGGAGGGTTTTTATATGATAGAAATAAGAAACTTAAGTAAATCATATGGAAATAAAAAAGTGTTAGATAAGCTAAATTGTAATATAAAAACAGGTTCAATTTATGGATTAATTGGTGCAAATGGTGCAGGAAAATCAACATTGCTTAGAATTGTAAATGATATTTTTAAAAGAGATGAAGGAACTATATTAATTGACGATATAGAAATTGAAGATAATCAAGATTTAAAGCAAAGACTTGTATTTGTTCCAGATGATTTATATTTTTTTCCATCATATACTTTAAAAGACATGGCAAAATTTTACCAAGCTATGTACAAAAATTTTGATATGAAATATTTAGAGGAACTTGCTGGAATTTTAAAATTAAATCTAAATGAAAAAGTTCAAAATTTTTCAAAAGGTATGAAAAGACAATGTAGTTTAATTTGCGCAATAGCAACAAATGCAGATTATATGTTTTTTGATGAAACTTTTGATGGATTAGATCCAGTAGTAAGAAATTTGATGAAGAAAATTTTAGCAAAACAAATGGAGGCAAAAAATACCACTATAATAATGACTAGTCATAATCTAAGAGAGTTAGAGGATATCTGTGATAATTTAGGACTTTTATATAAAGGTGGCATTTTATTTGAAAGTGAGGTAGATTCTTTAAAAACAAATATCTTTAAAGTACAAATTTCATTAAAAGAAGATTTTTCAGAAAAGGATTTTGAAAAATTAAATATTTTAAATTTCAAAAAAACAGGTAGTGTTGCAACAATGATTGTAAAAGGAGAAAAAGAAGAATATGAAGAATATTTGAAAGAAAAAAATCCTTTGATTTTAGACTTTTTAACCTTAACACTAGAGGAGATTTTTATATATGAAATGGAGGTACTTGGATATGAATTTAACGAAGTTATTTAATAAAAATTATTTTATTCAAAATTTAAAAAAGTCTAAAACTTTATTTGGAATTACTATTGCAATAGTACCTATTTTAACTGTTTTAGTATTAATAAATTTACATATAGAAAATACTACAAGTGTAAGTTATGAAAATTCAGCTCAAGCTTTTAATATTATAAATCTTTTGGGAATGTATATTATTCCTATTGCAATTTCACAAGTATTGTTTGGATATATATTTAAAAGAAAAAGTGTAGATTTTATAGGCTCTATGCCGATTAATAGAAAAACAATATTTTTAACTAATTTTATAGGTGGAATTTTATTAATTTTATTAATACAAATTTTAACTTTTATATTTTCTACAATTACTTTATTAGTTTTACCAAATACTATAATTAATTTTAATATGCTTTTAGATACTTTTATAATAGGAACAATTTCCTATGTGTTTGTTTTTTCAGCAACTAGTATAGGAATGGCTATTGCAGGAAACTTAATTACTCAAATTGTAGTAACTATGTTAGTATTGTTTTTAGTGCCTTTTACAGTAGATGCAATATCTGGATTTGATTTTTATGAAAAAATTGAATTTGTTCAAAGTGGAATGGAAAATATATCAATTTCGAATGAAAACTTTAAATACTATACAATTCCATATAATTTCTTTAGAAATTATATTTATAATGATATTATTTTTTCAAATAGAGTTTTTATAAAGATGATTATTCTTAGTGCGATATATGCGATTATAGCTTGTAAGTTATTCCAAAAGAGAAAAATGGAAAATACAGAAGAAGCTTTTTCAAATACTTGCATACATCTTTTAATAAAAGGCTTAACATTAGTTCCAATGGTAGCATTAGTAGTTCTATCAGAAGCAACTATAAGCAATATGATATTATATTTTGCGATTATATTTGTGTATTACTATGTATATGATATTTTAACAAATAGAAAAGTTAAATTAAAAATAGAAATACCAGTATTTGCTTTAACTGTAGCAATTCTTTTTGGAGGCTTATTCTTTGCAAAAAATTATAAGGAAGAAAATATTAAAGAATATGCAAGAGCAGATATAAAAAGCTTTGGTATAGCGGAACTTAAAGAATATTATGATGATGACAATATATATGATTTAGAAGAAATAAATTACGAGATAAAAGATGCTGATTTAATTGATGTATTTTATAATGGATTAAGTGATTCAAATAGTTCTTCTTTAAACTATAATTATACTTATGTAAAAATTAGTTTAAAAGATGGAAAAGAAATTTTTTCACAAGTATTTTTAAAGAAAGATAATTATAATAAAATAATGGAGTATTTAGATAATGATAATAATTATCAAGAAGCATTAGATGAAGATCTAAAAATAGAAGACACAAAAAATTATACTATTATATATGAAAATAAAAAAATAACTGGCGAAGATAAAAGCAAAATTATTAATTTAATTAATAGCACAATTAAAGATAATTATAAAGAATTTAATAATAAAGTAGATTATTATCAATATTCAAAATTTGTAAGATGTTATTATTATAAAAATCATAGAGTATATTGTTTAAAACTTCCGATAGAAATCAATGATGAATTACAGCAATATTGTATGAAGTTATCTAATAAATTAACACTAGAGACATTAAATAAACTAGAAAAAAGTAACGAAAAAATGAGTTTGTATTATACAATAAGACTTTATAATCCAGAGAAAAAATTATCTGAATATTATAGAATAACTAATGATGTTAGCAAAAAAATTGTTAATTTTGTAAAAAATACTAATCAAGAAGTAAATAAAGATAATAATTATATAGAAATTGTTATATCTGTTTCAGGAAAACAATATTATAGTATGTGTTTTTATACCAATAATGTTGAAGAATTTATGCAACTGGTAGCAAATGATATTGAATATGAATATGAGGAGGAGTTTTCTAGCCCAGAAATTGAAGAATCAGAAATTGTAAATAATTCTAATATTAATTTAGAAAGTTAGAAAGGAGTGATATATATGATTAATTTAGACTATCAAAGTAGAACTCCTATTTATGAACAAATAGTTGAAGAAATAGAAAGATATGTTGCTATTGGAATTTTAAAACCAGAAGAACAATTGCCCTCTGTAAGAGATATGGCAACCACTTTAGGAATAAATCCAAACACTGTAAAAAAAGCTTATACTGAATTAGAAAGAAGAGGAGTTACAGTAACTATATCAACAAAAGGCACTTTTATAGCATATGATACGAAAAAAATAGTAGAAGAAAAAATAGAAGAGAAATTAAATGAAATTAGAAAAATTATTAAAGAAATTAAACAATTAGGTTTAACAGAAGAGGAAATAAAGAAAAAATTATAGATTTATAAAATTGAAATTATGAAAATTAATGAAATAATAAAATAAAAGTAGCATGGGCTACTTTTATTTTTTATATAAAATCTCATTATCGAAGTTTAGTTCAAATTTTAAAAAAATCTTGCAAAAATGCAATAAAAATTATATAATTATCATAAATTTGAGTTAGGTGGAATTTATGAATAAAACAAAGAGGAAAATTTTTGAAACGTCGATGAAGCTCTTTGCAGAAAAAGGATATGATGCAACAAGTATCGAAGAGATAACTTCTGTTGTTGGAGTTGCAAAGGGAACTTTATATTATCATTTTTCAAGTAAAGAGGAAATTTTTAATTTTCTTGTAGAAGAAGGAATGAAGCTTTTAAAAAATAGTATAGAAATAAAAACGTCTAAATGTGATAATACAATTGATAAATTAAAAGCTGTTTCTATTATTCAATTAAAAACTATTTTTAAATACGAAAATATTATAACAATAGTTTTAAGCCAGATGTTTGGAACTGGTTCTAGAAATGTTTTTTGTAGAGAAAAAGTAATTGAATATATAAATGTTATACAAAAAATAATAGAAGAAGGACTAACAAAAGGTGATATTAGAGAATGTAATAGTGAAGTTATGGCTTCTCAAATATTTTCATTAACTTGTACTAGTTTAATATATATTAGAAAAACAAGTAAGGAATTACAGATTAAAGAATTAGAAAATGAATATGAATTGACTTTTTTTAATTTGTTAGGGAAATAATAAGATATAGATTTATTTTAGAAGGGGAAAATAAAATGGGAGAAAGAAAACATACTTGTACAAAAAAATTATATGATCCACAAAAGTTTAACAACATAAAAGAAATAATAAACAATTCACAAGAAAAGTTTGGAGATAAACCAGCTTTTAAAATGAAAACTGATAAAGAAGGTGAGTTTAAAGAAATTTCATATAAAGATTATATAGATGAGGTAAATAGTCTAGGAACAGCACTTATAAGTATTGGCTTAAAAGATAAAAGAATAGGGATTATAGGAGAAAATAGAAAAGAATGGCAACTTAGCTATTTATCAATTGTATGTGGGACAGGTATAGTTGTTCCATTAGATAAAGCTTTACCTGATAATGAAATATTAAATTTAATTGAACGTTCAGAAATAGAGGCTATTTTTTATTCTGAAAAGTATAACGATGTTATGCAAAAAGTTAAGGATCAAAAACTAGGAAAAATAAAATTCTTTATTTCTATGGATGCAAATGAAACAAAAGATCAAATTTATTCACAAAAAGAGTTAGTAAAAATAGGAAAGGATTTATTAAAAAACGGAGCAAGAAGCTTTTTAGATGCAGAAATTGATAATGAAAAAATGTCAATAATGTTATTTACTTCTGGAACTACTTCAAAATCTAAAGCTGTTGCTTTGTCACATAAAAATATATGTTCAAACATTTACGATATATCAACTGTGTTTGATGTAAACTCAAATGATACTCTTTTATCATTTTTACCTTTACATCATACTTTTGAATCTACAGTAGGTTTCTTATATCCAGTTAGTGTAGGTGCTTGTGTAACTTTTTGCGAAGGTTTAAGACATATAGCTCAAAATATAAAAGAATATCATGTAAGTGTAATGATAGCAGTTCCTATATTATTTGAAAGTATGTATAAACAAATTTTGAAAAATATAGATAAACAAGGAAAAACTAAAAAGGTAAAATTTGCAATGAAATTAAGCAATTTTTTACTAAAATTTGGAATTGATATAAGAAGAAAAATATTTAAAGAAATTCATGATAATTTAGGAGGAAAATTAAGATTATTTGTTGCTGGAGCCGCAGCTTTTAATCCAGAAGCAGAAAAAGGATTTAACAATTTTGGTGTAGAAACTTATCAAGGATATGGATTAACAGAAACATCACCAGTTGTTGCGGCTGAACATAAAGAATGTGTAAAAGTAGGCTCAATAGGAAAATTATTCCCAAGTTTTGAAGGAAAAATAGTAGAACCAAACGAACAAGGAATAGGCGAACTTGCTGTAAAAGGACCTTGTGTAATGCTTGGATATCATAATGATGAGGAAGCTACAAAAGCAGCTATACAAGATGGATGGTTTTTAACAGGAGACTTAGCATATTTTGATAAAGATGATTATATTTTTATTACTGGTAGAAAGAAAAGTGTAATAGTTTTAAAAAATGGTAAAAATATTTATCCAGAGGAACTAGAAACTTTAATAAATGATATTCCTGGAGTAAAAGAATCATTTGTTTATGGGAAATCAGACAATGAAGATAAAGATGATTTAAAAATTTGTGCTAAATTAGTATATGATAGAGAAATTTTTGAAAATGAATATGGACTAACAAAAGAAGAAGATATTAAAAATAAATTATGGCAAGAAGTAAAAAATATTAATAGAAAAATGCCAACTTATAAATATGTAAAAGAAATTAAAATTACAGAGGAAGAATTAATAAAAACTACAACTCTTAAAGTAAAAAGATTTGAAGAAATAAAAAGAGTATAAAAATAGTTAATAAAAAAGGTTTAGATTTTAAAATTCTAATACCTTTTTTATTTGTTTAAAAATAGACTTAAAAAAGCAATTTATAATAAATGTTTACAAAATGTAACGAAAATGTAATAGAAAAAAGTCGAAAATCACTTGAAATGAAAAGCAAAACAAAGTATAATTATTTTAGTATTGATAAAGTATTAGGGAAACAGTACGAAGGAGGTAAGTTTACAAATGTCATTTTTTCATAAATCAGGCATAGTAAACGTGAAAATGGTAATCACGGAAGAAAAAATTTTATCTAATATAGATAAAGTTCAAAAGTTAATAAATCCAAATAGCAAGAAGCAAATTGTTCAACTAGAGGATGATTCTTATTTTAAAGATTTAGTAGAATCTATTAAAACATATCTTTTAGAATATCCAAAAAAGAAGAATTTCCCAAGAAGTGTATATAAAGCTGCTTACGATTTAGTTGAATATGCAACTAACCAATTTGAAGAAAATACAAAGAAGATTGAAGACTTAATTCGTAAAAGAGAAAAAAATATAAAATTGGCTAGTGTATTAAGAGATGCAACTGCTGCTGTAAAAGCAAGAGCAAAAAATTGGAAGGAAATTGTTAAAAAATTACAAACTAAATATCCAGCTGATGTTGCAGAAGCTTTAAATATAATTGGGGGATCAAAAGATAAAGAATCAGATGAATATGTTGGCGCTTGCAAATTAATAGATGCTAAAATAAATAATTTAGAAGCAAATCTACATATCGAAATAGATATGGAAAGAATAGAAGATAGATCAAAAGCTTTAAGTTATATTGGAATTGAAATAGCAGAAGCTTTAAAATATATTCCAGCACCAATTGAAGAATTTGTTCAAAAAGAAGAACCTGTTACAAATGCTGTTGTACAAACTGAAGAAAAGAAAGAAGAAAATATTTCTAAGTCAGAAATTATAATGCCAAAAGAAGTAAAAGTTGAAGCTAAAAAAGCAGAAGTTAAATCTGAAATTATACCAGAGACTATTAAGGAAGAGGTTTCTCAAGCTGAAGAACAAGCAGCATTTATTGAAGAAACTAGATTTGAAACCAAACCTTCATTATGGCAAAGAATTAAAAACAGCAAATTTGTTAGAACTATTAAATACATAATGCAAATTAAAGTTGTTCTTGATTACCCAGCTCTACCAGAAGGAAGAGGAGATAATTTTTAATAGATAAATATTTTTAGGAATGTAGAAATACATTCCTTTTTTGTTTATAAGAATATTTTTTAATAAAGAAGATAAATTTTATTGAATTTTAATATTTACT
The DNA here is from genome assembly GCA_944393295.1 of uncultured Clostridia bacterium. The sequence continues at coordinate 4,225 of CALXZR010000076.1, read as the reverse complement.
ATGATATATTAATTTTGTTGATAAAGTAATTTTTTCGATAAAAGAGGTATATTATGAAAATTGAATTATTAGGTGGATGTACTAAAGAAGAACTAGAAAATAGAGTTCAAAGAGTTGCAGCTGCTGGTAAATTATCTAGATTTAATGGTAATGTATTTGAAGTTTTAGAAAGCTGTGATGATTATGAAAGTAATTTAAAATTAATAAAAAGAATTATAAAAATGGGACATAAATCTATAATAGAACATGATTATTTAGTTTTTGCTATATGTGATGTTACACCTATAGTAGAGCAAACTATAATAGGAAATAGATTAACGTCATTTACAGTTAAATCTAGAAGAGAAGTTGACTTTAGAACTGTTGGTTTTTATGTACCAGACTTTAGAGATAAAAATTTAAATATACATAAAGATAATGAAAAATTAAAAGAAAAGTATAAAAAACATATGCAATATCTTTTTAATACATATGGAGAAATTGTAGATAGAGAAGTAGATGTTGAAGATGCAAGATTTATATTACCATATTGTTTTCATAGCAATATGATAATGGGATTAGATGCTAGAGAATTAGAAAAATTAGTTATTTCATTAATGTATGGTCGTCTAAGTCGAATTCAAGAATTAAAAGAACTAGGAGAAAATTTATACGAGATAATAAAAGAAAAAGTTCCATATCTGAAAATGAATATAAAAAATGCTGAAAAGAATGATGAAAATGTTTTTCAATATCTTGAGGATACGATAGAAAGACCAGAAATAAAAATTATAGATAAACCGAAACTTTTGAGTTATACTCCAAATGCTGATGACATTGTTATAAAAAGTAATATAATGTATCATTATCAATGTTCAAGTGAAAAAGCAAATGAAATATTAAACGAAATGATACAAAAAGACCCAGAGGCTAAAGAAAAATTAATGAATAATATTTTACATAAAGAAGAAAGAAGAGAATTGGAACAGGTAAGTTTTAGTTTTCAAATTCCAATTTCACTTTCAATATTAACACATTTAACCAGACATAGAATGCATTCTTTACTAGTACCAGAATTTGTACCATTATGGAATATGAAAAATTATATAGTACCAGAGACTATCAAAAGTAAGGCAAAAGATATCTATCAAAAAGCTGTAGAAACAAATTTAAAAATGTTTGAAGAATTTAAAGCAGAAGGAATTGCAGAAGAAGATTTAATATATTTTTATATTGGAGCACAAATGTTAAATGTTGTTACAACAATGTCTGCAAGAAATTTACAATGGGTTTTAAGATTACGTTGTTGTAATAAAGCGCAATGGCAAATTAGATTTATAGCTCAAGAAATAGCAAGACAAGTAAAAGAAGTAGCACCTCTTATAGGAAAAGGGCTTGGACCAACTTGTATTACAGATAGATATTGTGGAGAAGGAAGAGAATCTTGTGGATTAATAGATAAATTATTAGATATGGATAATAAAAAACTATAAAAATTAATCACTTTGTAAAATATAGAATATTATGGAGATAAAATGTTAAGTATAATAGTAGCAAAAGCTAAAAATAATATAATTGGTAAAAATAATAAGCTTTTATGGTCTTTGCCAGAAGATTTAAAAAGATTTAAAGAGATAACAACAGGACACACAATAATTATGGGAAGAAAAACTTTTGAGTCTTTAGGAAGAGTTTTGCCAAATAGAAAACATATTGTTTTTACACAAAATCCAGATTTTAAAGTAGAAGATGAAAATGTAGAAATAGTACATTCAATGCTTGAAATTAAACAATATATAGATGATGAAAATGAAAATTTTGTAATTGGTGGGGCAATGATATATAGTTTGCTATTACCATACACAAATAAAATGTATGTTACAGAAATAAATCAAGATTTTGAAGGAGATGCACTTTTTCCAAAAATAAATTTAGATGAGTGGCAAGCAGTAAAAAGAGAAGCTGGAGTAAAAAACGAAAAGAATAATTTAGAATATGAGTATGTAACTTACGAAAGAATAGAAAAATAAATATAAAGAAGTCGTCTATAAAACATAGATGACTTTTTTGTAATAAAAATGAAATATAAATTTATGCATAAATACTTGAATTTAAGAATATTATTAGGTATAATTTTAAAGAAGTTAGAAATACTAACATGTAAAATTAATATTCCTCGTTAGCTCAGTCGGTAGAGCGTTCGGCTGTTAACCGAAATGTCGTAAGTTCGAGTCTTACACGAGGAGCCAATAAAGTAGAGATTTTTTCTCTACTTTTTTCTTTTGCAATAACTATTAATTTTTCAAAGTCAATAAAAGTATATTAAAAACTGATTAAAAAATCAAAGTCATAAACCTAAAAAAAGAAAAAAATTGATTTTATAATCAGTTTTTAATTATATAAAATTAAGCACATTGAAAAATTAATAATAGTTATGAAAGGAGAAAAATATGAAAAGAGAAGAAATAGAAAGAAAAATAATAGAAACTCTAAAAAGATTTGACGAAATAGCAATTACAAATCCTTACTACAATAAAAATTATGTTTTTCAAGATAAAATAGAACTAATAAAAGAATTAGAAGAAAAATATAATTGTGAAATTGATATGTTTTACAACATAAAATTTAAAGAAGTAGAGTAAAATCTACTTCTTTATTTTATATTTGCAAGTGGACTATATTTCATTTGTTCAGAGATTTTAAGTTGTCCAGCAATATGAACATAATGTTCAGTCATTGTAAGAGTACTATGTCCAAGAATTAGTTGTAAATGCAAGGGGTCGCCACCATTCATAAGAAAAGTAGTAGCAAATGTATGTCTTAATAAGTGTGGATGTAAGTCTTGAATTTGCAATTTTTCTCTCATTCTTTTTAGAAATGATTGAATGGCCTCTGTTGTAATAGGAAAACCTACTACATCTACAAAAAATTGTTCAGAAGGAACAAACTTATTTTCAAAAAATCTAAGATAATTATCAAAATAAATTTGTGTATTTTTTGAAAATGGAACAAATCGTTGTTTTTGTCCTTTACCATTTACCAAAATAAGTTTTGTATCTTTTTGAAAATCTGTAAATTTTAAATTTATAACTTCGCTAAGTCTTAAACCACAATCTAACATAAGACTAATTATTAAGTTGTTTCTAGCACCATAAAATGAACTACTATCAAAATAATTTAAAATAGATATTATTTCATTTTCATTTAAAATTCGAATTACCTTCTTTTGATAGCGAGGAAGCTGTATCTGTGAGAAAATATCATTATCTATAATATTAGAATTTTCACAGAAATGTATAAAAGCTTTCAAACATTCTGCGTATGTAAAAATAGTTCTGCTTGAAAGATGTTTTTTAGTTTTAATACTTTTCTTATGTCGTAAAAATAAAATATAATTTTTATAAGTATCATAGGTAAAATTTTTCATTTCTATATTTCCAGCCCATTTAACAAAAAGGTAAAGATGTATTTTATTGTGATGAATTGTTACAGGAGTATTACCAATAATTTCTTGATGTTCTAAATATTCATTTATTGCATCTAAAATTCTCATTTTAAACTACCTCAGGATATGAAAAAGGGTCGAAGTCAATAAAGTGTTCGTCAAAATTGATATTAGTACTTTGTGAAAAATCTACATTCGCGTCTTTAAGTAATTTTAAATTACGATAATATGTAGTTTTAGTAGTTCTTTTCTTCACATTTTCTAAACCATCAACCATTACAGATAAATAAAAATTATATAATATATTTGCTTTAGTTTCTTTATATAAAGTTTTTAATCTTTTTTCTACATCTTGCTTTTTTCTTACAACTTCTAAATCTTTTTCAAATAATCTTATCATTTTCATAAATTCATCACTCCAAATTTTCTCTAATTCTTTATAATTTATATTTCTTATTCTTATATATTTACTTTTATATACTTCTTCTAATTTTTTCTTTTTTATCTCACACTCAAATCTAATAAAGCCTTGTATAATTGGTAAAAACTCAAATACAGGAAAACCATTGTCATTAAGCTTTTTCATATCATGTTTTCTAAATTCTATTAATTTATTATAAATCTTTAGTGTAGTAGTTGTTCCAGACATATAAATACTTTCATCATTATAATGTTTTATTTTTCTTCTAGGATATCTACAAAAACTTAAATTATTTATATAATCTCGAACATTTTCATTAGTATTTAAATCAAATACTTTTGTTATATCAACTCTTTGTAAAAACCAATGTCTTAAATCTG
>CALXZR010000075.1 GCA_944393295.1 uncultured Clostridia bacterium | reverse complement strand
TCCAGAATTAGCACATAAAATAGGAGTAGAACTAGCTAGAAAAATGTGGAGTGAATATCAAGTAATAGTAGCTACGCACTTTAATACTGGCACATATCATAATCATTTTGTTGTAAATTCAGTTAATATATTTACTGGAAAGAAATTTAATTGTAATAAAGGAGCATATTATCATTTTAGAGAATTATCAGATGAATTGTGCAAAGAATATAATTTAACAGTAATTGAAAAGCCAAAAGGTAGAACTCCGAGAAATATCTATTTTGCAGAAAAACGAGGAGAGCCAACGAAATATAATTTGATGAGACAAGCAATTGATGAGGCAATGGAAATGTGTATAAATTATGCTCAATTTAAAAAGATAATGCTTAAAAAGGGATATATTATAAATGATGATTATAATAGAAAATATCCTACAATTCGTTCAGTAAATGATAAAAGAGCAGTAAGAATGTATCATTTAGGAGAAGAATATTTGCTAAAGAATATTGCAAGTAGAGTAAATAAAAATCCGTATTATATGCAAAACAGATATTTAGAATTTGTAAAACCAAAAAGAGATAAGAAAAAATTTAAAATTTACAAATTTAAAGGAGATTTAAAGAATATAAGTAAAATGAAAGGAATTGATATACTTTTTCTATTGTTATTTCACTTATTAGGCTTAATGCCAAAAAGAGAAAATTACAAGCCATTATCTCCTGAAATGAGAGAAGAAGTTAGAAAAATGGAAAGATATTCTAAAGAGATTAGACTTATTGTAACAGAAAAAATAAAAACAGTAGAAGATGTAAAAAGTTATATTTTACAAACTGAAGAAAATATCAAAGATGTCGCTAATATAAGGCAAAAGTATAGAAATAAGTTAAGAAATTGTACAGACGATAAGTTGATAAAGGAATATAAAACAAAGCGAGATGAATATACAAATGTTTTAAATACTTACAGAAAAAATTTGAAAACAGCGAATTGTATTTTAGAAGATATACCAAAAGTTAAAGAAGCTGTGAAAATTGAGAAACAAATGAAGTTGGATCAGATGGAAGTTATTAAAACAAAGAAAAAGAATAGAAATTTAAGTAGATAAAATATAAAGGGTTGTTATTAAAAATAGCAACCTTTTATGTATTTTAAGAGCTAATATCTGGAAAATAATTGTATTTATAGCAATTTTATGATATAAATAAGGAAAATATGAAATTTGCAATGGAGCATTGCAGATTTGAAAATATCAATAAAAAATAATATTGCGTAAGAAGGGATGTAAAAATGTCATTAGAAATAAGTTTTGAAAAAAGGTATGTTCTAATATATTCATTGATAGTTGCTACAACACATTATATTATATCAAAAATAAATAATATATTTGGAGAAGTTTTTAGTTCAATATGGGCAATAGACGTAATAGTATTAATAATGGTATTATTAGTTATATCTTTATTTGATCGAAATCAAAAAGAAAGGATAGCATTAGGATTTTTATACATTAAACAGCCTTTTGAAAAAGGCGACAAATGGATAGTAAAAGATAAGAGGATAACAAAAGAAGAGAGGGAAAGGTTAATAAAAGAGCTAACTAATATAAGCAATGCACATTTTTTTTCAAATTATTATAATAAGGTAAAAAAGACTGCATCAGTCATAGCGAAGAACTCGGAATATTGTGTTATTAGAGATATCACGTTAGTTTTATTCTTCATTTCAATATTTACAATAATTTTAACAATTGTTTGCAAGGGGTATTTTTGGAAAGAAATAATAGCATCATGTCTGGCATATTTGATTGGAGTGGTTAGTTGTAGGAAGAAGTCTAAGGATTTTGTATGTCAAATTATAGTGGAATATAAAAATTTAGAGGAGGTAATTAAAGATGAAAGTTAATTTTATGAATGTTGGAGAAGGGGATATGACAATATTAGAGATTGAAGGAAAAATAGCATTAATTGATGTAAATATCTCAAGTAGAGATGATGAGGCTTATAAGATATTAAAGCAAGTAGCATATAATGGTATTATAGATTATTTAATAATTACTCATCCACATAATGATCATATTAAAGGAATAGATATAATAGATGAGGATTTTGAAATAAGAAATATATGGGAAAGTGGTTTTAGATTTGAAAAAGAAAATGAAGAAGATGAAGATTACCAGAAATTTATTAACATTATAGAAAGAAAAGGAAGCTATCAATTAAAGGCAAGTAAAGAAAAAATAGACTTTCCAGATGAAAATGTTGAGATTTATTGCTTAAATTCTAAAAACAATAATGTTCAGGATGATAGCCCAGAAGGAATTCATTATAATTGTCTAGTTATAAAATTAATATATAAGAATATATCTATTTTGTTTACTGGAGATAGTAATTGGAAAGTTTGGAATGAAAAGATTCTAGACACATATGATGATTTATTAAATAGTGATATATTGCATGCTAGTCATCATGGTTCAAGAACATTTTTTATGTTAGAAAATGAAGAACATGATGCACAACATAATATTGAGCATCTCGAAGATATAGAACCACAATATACTATAATATCTGCATGGACAAATGAAGAAAAAAATAAGGCTGGAAAACCAGAATTTCCACCTCATGAAGATGCAATAGAATTATATGAAGAATACACAACAGAAGATGGAGGAGTATATATTACAGGAAACGAAGGAAATATTATATTTAATATAGAGGAAAATAGTATAAATTTAGATAAAGCAAGTAAATTTGGTTATGTTTTTTCTAAAGGAAGAAGACAAAAAATAAAAGAATACAAAGAAAATACAGTAAAAACTAGACATGAGTCACCAACTAAAATGATGGATCATAGATTTGGAGAATAATATGAAATGGTACGAAAAATATCCAGAAAGATTGAAAGAAGAAATGGACTATATAGAAACACATAAAGATTCAGTGTATGCGTTTGGATTACATAGAGATTTTTTTGAAAGTGGAGTCTTTTATTACAGTTTCTATATAAAATTTAATAAAAAAATATTAAAAGCAATATGTTTATATCCATATCAGTATCCATATCAAAGAATTCATGTAATTATCTATGAAAATAATAAACCGTATATAAAAGGATTTCATAATACAATGGGGGAATTGTGCCTATTTGGTCATAATCCTGATGGATGGAGATATAATTATGGAATAAAAGAAATAATAGACAGAGTTAAAGAGTGGTTCATAATAGGACAATATAATACAGAGGATACTATCCCAGAAGGATATGATGATATGAATAACTTATATATTTTTTCTAAAGAAATAAATCAAGTAAAAGAAGGAATCGGAATATTTACATACAAGAAGGTGAAGGATAGATGTGATTTGCGTATTGTAAATAAAGTTGAGATGAAAGATGGTACTGCATTAGATTTAGACAATAAACTCTTAAAGATATTTGACTATGATGAAGTAGGAAAAGGTATAGTAATCATAACAAGTAAAGAAAGATGGCTTAAGTATAATTATGAAAATAATACAATATCTAATATTTCACAATATTTAAATGCATATGGAGGTAGTAAATATATACTACAAAAGGTAGAAAAAAAAAAAATTAGTTTTCCATTTCCATTAATTATAATATATCAAAATTATAATTATGAAGGAAATGCATTTGAAATAGAAAAAAATAAAAGTATGCAAATAAGTAAATATGTTTTATATAAAGATAGTGATAGTATATTTAATAGAACAGGAGATATGGACTATCAAAGTTTAGATAATAAAACTGTAATGCTAGTTGGCATTGGCTCGATAGGTTCACAATTAGCAATACAGCTAGCAAAATCTGGAATAAAAAATTTCATTCTTATAGATTATCAAAAACTAGAAATAGAAAATATAATAAAACATGAGTTGACATTAAAGGATATACATAGATATAAAACAAAAGCTTTAAGAGAAAAACTTTTACAAATTAATCCATGTATTTCTTGTATAACATGTGAAACTCATATAGAAAATCAAGAATTTATTAGTAAGCTGGGAAAAGAGTATATAAGAAAGAGTAGTGTTATAATATCTACCATTGATGATGATAATGCGAGTTATATATTAGATGGACTATGTTTAGAAATGAATAAAATAGTAATATATGTTAATGCCTTTTATAAAGCAAAAGCTGGTGTAGTTGCAATTTCTAATAAGAAAATGGCTTGCCTAGACTGTTTAACAGAACAAATAGAAAATATGAAATCTAAGTTACCTGATTTTAATTTAGGAATGGATGATAATTATAGGTGTGCAAATAATAGTTATATAGCAAGTCAAAATTACAATCTTAATATTGTAAATTTAGGTGTAAGAATAATATTAAACTATTTAACTAATAAAATACCAAAAGATAATGAGGGGCACATGTATAATTGTTATTTTATTGGAAATGAAGAAATGAAATCATTGGATGGAAAAGAGTTCTTTACAAATGAAATAACAGTTAGAAGATATAGTATACCAGGATATAGAGGATGTTGTGTGTGTGGAAATGAGTAAAGTGTATGTTGATAAGTCAGTAATTGAATGTATGAGGAAAGAGATAGATAAAGTTTGCGAGAAAGAAATAGAAACAGGAGGAATAATATTAGGAAGAAATAGTGAAAAAGAGGCTGATATTATTGTTTCACATATTATAGATGGAGGATATAATGCAGAAAGAAAGAGGAGGTCATTTAGAAAAGATATAAAATATTCAAAAAAAATAGAGAATAAAATTTTTAAAAAATATGGGTTTTATTATATTGGAGAATGGCATACACATCCTAATAATAATATGCAATATAGTTTAATGGATATGGAAAGTATGATAAGTATTTCTAATAATAATTTAGGATATAAGATGATTTTCATAATTTCAGGAAATGATTATAAGAAACCTTTTAAAATTTATTGCTATAATCAAACAACTAGAAATATAGAAGAATTAACATATGAGGTTATAGAGGTAGAAAAAATATTAAAAAGAGGAGAGTGAAAAATGCAAAATATTGAAAATAACCGTATAGAAAACAAAGAGCAACTAAATGAAGATTTTGAGCAAGAAGTAATAGCTTTTCTAAATTATAAAGAAGGTGGAATTATTTATGTTGGAATTAGAAAAGATGGACAAGTAGTTGGCGTTTCGGACATTGATAGAATACAGCTACAAATAAAAGATAGGATAAAGAATAATATACAACCATCTACATTAGGATTATTTGATGTTATTGTAGAGAAAATAGAAGGAAAAAATGTAATAAGAGTTGTAATATCAAGTGGTACAGAAAAACCTTACTACTTAAGGAAAAAGGGAAGAACACCAGAAGGATGTTATTTAAGAGTTGGAAGCAGTAAAGAGAGAATGACTTTTGAAATGATTGATAATATGTATGCCAAAAGAGTAAAAAATACATTAAAAGAAATTGAATCTCCTAGGCAAGAACTAACATTTAATCAATTAAAAATATATTATGAGGGACAAGGATTACAATTGAATGAAAACTTCTTAAAAAATTTAGATTTATTAACAAGTGATGGGAAATATAATTATAATGCATTTTTACTTGCTGACGAAAATAATGTTTCTATTAAAGTAGTAAAGTATTTAGGAA
>CALXZR010000074.1 GCA_944393295.1 uncultured Clostridia bacterium | reverse complement strand
GAATTCTCATACCATTTTGTAAGTTTAAATAAACACTTCTCATTAATCTAGTAAAATCTAATGAATATATTAATTTTCCAAAGATTGGCATTGTATATTTAAAATAGTCAAACTGATATCTTCCTTTCGGTGTTGCAAGCCATAATACAAATGCAAGTATTCCGCAAGCCAACTACACCTACTGGTATATACCAATATTGAATCATTAAATCTACAAAATGTGCAAATTGTAATGTAATAGCTGGTAACTCTCCTCCACCAATTTCATCAAATATTCCTTGTAGCATTGGAACACCAACAATTACAGCTACAAATAGCATTATCAAAATACCAAAAAACATTGCTATATTTGGAATTAATATCTTCTTTAATTTTCTAGTTAAAGAATCATTACTATCTAGATATGTAACAGCTTGTTGTAAAGAGCTTTCCAAAGAACCAGAAAGTTCTCCAACCTTTATCATATTTATATATATATATGGAAATATATTTGAATAATATTCCATTGTTGTATACATAAATTCTCCAGATTCAACACCAGATAAAATATCCTCTAAAACTGTTTTGAATTTTGGATTTTCTGTTGTTTCTATAACTGTTGATAAAGCATGTATATTATTAAAATTAGCTTTTTTCAATAAATAAAAGTTTTGTGTAAAAACTCTTATATCTCTAGAAGTAATTTTTTCTGTGGACATTAAAGCTTTATCAATTTTTTCGATAAGTGGTTGCTGAGATTTTCTTTTTGGTGCAATCTTTGCTGAAAGCATTTCAGTTTGAAGCTCAGAAGCAGATTTAATGTTTTTCCTTTGTGATTTTGTTCCACCTTTAGTTATTGTTAAGGTTTGAGTTACACTAATAGGTGTTAAACCATTTCTTTTCAGCTTTCTTATACAGCTTAGTTTACTAGCATCATCAACCTTATTTTTTACAATTGTTCCTTGTGGCGATACTGCTTTGTAAATAAAAGTTGGCATCTAAATTTCCTCCATTTCAGTTTACTTATCAGCCAATCTATTAAATTTGAGGTCTAGATTGAGCTGCATTCCTTCTTAAGTTTAATTGCATAATTGTTCTATTTAAAGTTTCATAGTTCTTTTCTTCTACTTGTGATTTTATTTGCTCTAAAGATAATTTTCCTTGTACATATAGATTTGCTAAAGAATTTATTAGTCCTATACTTCCTTTTTCTAAATTACCTTGTATAGCATCTTCAATTTCAGATGTACTAAATTTTTCTTTTCTAATACAAGCTGCAATTGTATTGTCTACTACCATTACCTCTGGTACTAATACTAGTTTATCAGAATTAGCTTCTTTTAATAGTCTTTGAGATACAACTATCTTCAATAATGAAGAAATTAAGTTTTTAATAGTTGCTTGATCTCTAACTTCATAGAAGTTAATCATTCTGTCGATTGTTTCTGCACAAGATTTTGTATGTAGTGTTCCTATTACTAAGTGTCCAGATTCTGCCATATCAATCGCTGCTTCCATAGTTTCCTTGTCACGAATCTCTCCTATTACTAGTATATCACAGTCCTCTCTTAAAGAGTTCTTTACACCATCACTAAAGGTTAAAGCATCTTTTCCTGGACCTATTTCTTTTTGAACTATTATTGATTTTTTACTTTTGTGTTTAAACTCTATAGGGTTTTCCAATGTAAGAATTTTCTTATTTTGTCTATTGTTAATTTCATCTATTAAAGCACTTAGAGTAGTAGATTTACCAGAGTTTGTTTTACCTGTTACAAGTATTAATCCTTGTGGCTGATAGGTCATTGTACGAATAATTTCTGGTAATCCTAAATCATCATATTTTGGAAGTTCATTTTTGATAAGACGCATTGTACAAATAGGAGCATCATCAGCAAATGAACAGTTAACCCTCAAACGTATATCATCAAAAACTAAAGAAGTATCTAGTTTTCTTTGAGTTTTATACATATTATCTTTTTCTATATTTCCTCTTACGATATAATCGTAAATATCGTAAAGGTCTCCTTCGTCTAAAGCATCTAAATCTGAAATTTCTACTAAAGATCTTCTAATTCTTAATATTGGCTTTAAGCCTTTTATTAAGTGAATATCAGATGCATCTTTTTCAATTGCATCTCTAATAATACTCTCGATTAATAACATTTGTATTTCTTCCTTTCTTATCTTTAGAATTTAATTCTAATATAAAGCTAATTTTTTATTTACTTCTTCAATTGTTGTAATTCCATTTACAACTTTATTTAAAGCATCTATATATAAAGGTCTATATCCTTCTTTTAAAGCTTCATCTCTTACTTTTAAGCTAGATTGACCCGCAGAAATTAGTTCACGAATTGGCTCTGTAACTTCTAGTATCTCAAAGCAAGCAATTCTTCCTAAGAAACCTGTATAGTTACATTCTTTACAACCTTTAATATCATAAGTGAATTTATCTTTAAAATTATATTCTGGTTCATATTTTGAAACTAATTTGTTTATTAAATCTTTTTCATCTTTTGTAAAAGCTCTTTTTACTGCACAATGTGGGCAAATTCTTCTTACAAGTCTTTGTGAAATTGAAGTTGCAAGAGTACTTGAAATATCATAATCAGATATACCCATTTTTCTTAATCTTGTAATAACTTCTACAGCATTAATTGTATGGATTGTTGACAATACATAGTGACCTGTTTGACCAGCTTGTAAAGCTATTTCTGCAGTTTCTAAGTCACGAATTTCTCCAAGAAGTATAATATCTGGGTCCTGACGTAAGATAGTTCTTAAAGATTGAGCAAATGTAGCTTTAACGTCAACTTCAATTTGATTTATACCAGGAACACGAATTTCAACTGGGTCTTCAACTGTTGTAATATTAATTTCTGGTTTATTTAAATAATCTAATATACTATATAGAGTAGTTGTTTTACCTTCTCCAGTAGGAGCTGCAACAACTGTAATAGAATTTCTTTTATCAAAGCATTTTTTCAAAATTCCTTCATCTTGTGGGAAACCTAAATCAAATATATTTTTAATACCTGCATTTTTCTTTAATAATCTTAAACAGAATTTCTCTCCATTAATTGTTTTTTGTGAAGACACACGGATATTGTAATCACTATATAGCAAAATTCTACCATCTTGTGATTCTTGTTTTTCTTGGTGCATGTTTGAAATAGCTTTTAATCTTCCTATTAATTGTGATTGTTTTGATTTTTCTATACTAGCTACTGTAACTAAATCACCGTCTATTCTATAACGAACACGAATAGAACTTTCCATAGGTTCAATATGAATATCGCTGGCTCTTTTATCCATACCAGTTTTAATAATAGTATCTACTAATCCTGTTACATCTCCAGTAGAAGCAATATTATCTCCTGATTTTCCTTCTAAGCTTTCTATTACATTATCAATATTTGTTTCGAAAGTTAGATATTTTTCCATTACAAGACCACGATTTAGCAATATTAAACGAACTTGGTCTATAGCTCTTTTGTTTGCTGTATCTGCAAAGCATACTTTTGCTTTTCCTCCCATTATATCGAAAAGCATAGCTTTACAAGATTTACATATATCTAAAGAAATATAATCTGTAACATTTACATTTATTGAATCTGGTCTTAATACTATTACTTTTTCTCCTAGTATTTCACCCATTGCTTTAATCAAATCTCTTTGTGGGCAAAGGTTTAGTATATTTAAAATATCACCTATCTTTTTATTTGGATGCTCTTTTTGATATTCTATAGCAGCTTGTATATCAGCCTCTGTTACAACTCCTTTTTTTACAAGTTCTACACCAATTGGTGCTTTCCCATTTAGTGCCATCTTTAGAAATTCTCCTTTCTCTTTTGTTCTAACTCCTAATTCTTTATATATTATACATTATAAAATTTTTAAAATAAATAGTTTTTTTATAATTACAAAAATTTTCTTATTTTGCATAATATTGTTATATTTTGTAAACTAAGTAAGATTACATTTTTATAGTTTTTAATATTGAACTGGTCCAAATTTACTACTATTAAAGTCTTTTGCTACAGCATTTGTAGTAAGTTCACTTTTCTTTACCCATAAACCATTTACTGTATTTGCATTAAAGTAATTTGTTTCTGGTGACAATTCTGCTGTAGATGGGCTTAAAATTGTCATTGTTTTACTGTTATCTCCTACTACAGAAATTGTTTTATATTCTATTGGATGTTTTGACGAACCATATAAAGCTTTTCCATCTGTTGAAAATCTTGGTATCCAGTAATAAATTTTACTAATAGTATTTTTTTGTGCGTCTGTTAATTTTCCTGCAGCTTTTATTGAATTTATATTAGCTGTGGTATCCATATAAACCATAGCCCAATTTTTATTTCCATAATTGTACCAATTTTCATCATTCTCATCTACAACTAAATATGCATCTTGAGCTTTAGAATATCTAATTGGAACATATGCCTGTCCTGAAGGAACAGAAAGTTTATCTAACTCTGGTTTATTTACTTCTTCTAAAACTTCTCTTTCTTTACTTGTATACAAAGAAACATTTTCTTCAGTTTTAGATACAGTAAATTTTACAGTTACTGTAATTTTTTTCATTAAATCAAACTTTAAAGTAGTGTCTGCACCATATATATTTTCAGAAATAAGTTCTACTGTATATCCTTTTGGGACTTTTGTGTTAAATATTTTTTCTGTACCTGTTACTTTTCCATCTAAAGTTATTTTTTTACCATTTGTAATATCTTCTACTGTCCAACCTGTAGACGCATTTGTAGCAAAACTATTTAGTTGACTATTAAATTCGTCATAAATCATTATATTTATATTTTCTAATATATTAGTTGCAATTCTTGTTGCTCCTGCTGTACGATTTACGTTTTTACTATTGTTACTAACATTTACATAAATCATAGAAATAACAGACACAGTCAATACTATAATACTTAAAGCAACAACTATATCTGCACCTGTTGCACCTTTTTCATTTTTCAATTTCTGTAAAAAATTAAGTATCTTTTGTTTCATAGCCTGTCCTTTCTACTAAATTATGCAATATTGAATTACATTTTCTATTAGAACTACAAGAATTGTAGATATTCCTAAGAAAAATCCTACTCTTGTAGATTTTTTTTCATTTTCATTTAATATGTCTGGTTTATCCTTCATATTAAATTTAACTTTTTGAATAAGAGTATTAAAAATTATTAAAATTATTGTAAGTATTGTAATTATTAAAAATAATTCTCCGCCAACTACAAAAGTTATATAAAAAGAAAATAGTAGTATTTCTAAAATATAAGCATTATTACTAAATTTCTTAAAGTATAAATAATTTGCAATTCCAGCAATTAGTAGTAATACTAAATATATGCTATATCTATATATATTAGAGCCTTCCACTATATATAGATATAATATATACAATACTTGCATTATAGTACCAAATAGTATTGTACCTTTATGTATTGTTCTATATTCTTTGTCTATTCCAGCTACTATTACTATTGTAATATACATAAATACAAAAAATACAAAAGCTACTAAAGTGCTTAGCTCATAGTTTGGATAATGTATACCAAAGCTTGCAT
>CALXZR010000073.1 GCA_944393295.1 uncultured Clostridia bacterium | reverse complement strand
TTTTATCTTATCTAATTTTTCAAATTCAGTATCCCAAAAATACTCTTTTAATTCTTCTGGCATAAATTCATTTCCCTTCATTTATTATACATTTAAAATATAACATAAAATATATATTTTTTCAACTGTGGTAGGATTTAAGCCATAAAAAACAGCTGTATCATTATAAGTACAACTATATTACTTTTCTATCTTCTATATTTTTACGATATAAAATGTATTTATTTGTATTTTTATAACTTTATTTGTGTTTTATCTAAAAATAGACAATTTGTTTTTACATAAAAAAAGATATAAAGAATGATTTTCCTTATATCATTTTTGGCGGAAGCTGAGGGATTTGAACCCTCGCGGCCCTTACGAACCCTAACAGTTTAGCAAACTGTTACTTACACCTCTTTTTCCTTATAATATCAACACTTTTGATTCTTTTATTTTAAAATTACGATAATTTTACGATAACTCATTATTTATAATATTATAATAAATTTATCCAATTTCTTCTTCCATACATAATCCTAACAATTTCAATACTGTCATTTTTTATTCTATAAAATACAATATAATTATCTACTATCAATTTTCTTATTTCAAGCTTTCTTATTATGTCATCATCAATAATTGCATATATTTCAGGGTTATCCTTTAAAGTTTTTATTGACATTCTTATTTTAGAAATTAATTTATTTGCTATTTCTGGCTCTTGCAAATTATATTTTATATATTGCTTTATTCCTATTAAATCTTCTTTTGATTCTTTTGAATATTCAATATTGTATTTTTTCACAAATAAACCTTCTTTCTATATTTTTTCTAATTCTTCGTACACTTCTTCCTCAGAAAACTTTTCTCCTTTTTCTAACGAGCTTATTCCTTTTTCTAATTCTTTGTATAATATATGCTTATCTGTTAAAAGCTCATATAATTCAATGCTCATTACTGCTAAATCTCCAACACCATTTTTTGTAATATATACTGGACTATTCGTTTGATGACAAATTGTAGAAATTTCATTGTAATTATTTCTTAAATCAGAACTTGGTCTAATAACTGGCATACTAAACACCTCCATTAATATTATATACATATTTTATCAAAATATTGATATATAGTCAATGATTTTAATAATATTTTTTAATTTGCCCAATAAAACAGCTGTACCAATATAAGTACAGCTATATTACCTTTTTATTTTCTTTTTCTATTTCTTTTAGTATTTCTATTTTATTTAAATTTGCTTGAATTGCATAATTATTTATTTTTTCTTTATCAAAATGAGCATACCATTTTAAAGTAGTTTTAATATCAGAATGTCCCAATAATTGTTGCATATATTCTACTGGTACATCATTTAGCAGTCCCTCATAACAAAAACTATGTCTCAAGCAATGAGATGTTATATCTTGCCAATTTTTTATCTTTAAATTTGAAACGACTTTTTTTACTCTTTCATTTAAAGTATTTCTCCCTAATGCACCATATCTACTTGTTGTAAATACTGGGTCTGTTTCTTTAAACTGTATTTTTAACTTTTCAGCTAATCTTTTTTGCATTTCTTTATGTATTATCAGCACTTTCATAAACTCATTATCTACTTTAATTGTTCTATAACTAGTTTTTGTTTTCAATGTAGAATATCTACGTTTTCTGCCTAATGATACTATATGATTATTCTCATCTAATTTAAATTGCTTAACAGAACTATAATTATTTGAAAAATTAATTTCACATTGCTCTATATTAATGTCTGTCCATACCAAACCTTTTATCTCCGCACCTCTTGCACCAGTAATTAATTGTGTTAGAACATCTATGTACCATATTTTTAAACAATATTTAATTACCTTTTCTACATCTGCTTCTACTATGATTTTTTTCTCGGATTTTTTCTTTCCTTCTGGGAGATTAATAGTTTCATCTTGTAATGGGTTTTCTTTTATTATCCCGTCTTTTTTTGCACACTTCATCATATCGTAGATATGATTTCTTGTTTGAACTGCTGTTGTATGTGCTACTTCATTATGAAACTCTATCAATGCACTTTCTATAATGTTAAATGTTAAATCTTTTATTTTTAAATCTATCATCTTACCATTATCTAATGTCTTGCTCCCTAATATTCTTTTGATATAGTCTCCCTTTTGTACATAGTCCTCAAAAGTAGAATCTTTTACAATATGACCTTTGGAACCTTTACGTCTATGATTCCAAAGCCAATAGTCAACATATTCATTAACTTTTATATCTTTATCTAATTTAATTTTTTGACTGGAAACATCTGATATTCTGATTAATCTTATTTCGTCTGTATGCTTATCTATATCTATTTTTATAACGTCATTGTCAACTATTCCTAGTACCCTTAAACTAGCTTTGATGTCATCTATCTCGCTTTTTTTGCTCCTAGTAAATGATTTGTCTATATAACTTCCATCTTTTTTGTAAACTCTATATCTACCTTCAACTTTATTTTTTTTATTTATTAGTCCACCTGTACCTCTTTTTTGTCTATCCTTTTTCATTTTCATATTACCTCTTTCTGCTAGATTTAAATTTGTGTTTAATATTATATGATTTATTTTTATGTAAATCACGTTATTTTTTTTAAATTAACTAATATCTCACAATTTTATGCGTTTTAAAAAACTCTATCATCTCATCTTCGTTTATTAATATTTTCCTACCTAGTCTTGTATAAGGAAACCCATTAGAGGTAATAATTTTTTTCATTGTCTGTGGATTAACTCCTGCTACTTCTGCCGCTTCTTTTAAGCTTAAAAATTTCTTTTTCATCTTTCTCAATCCTTTCAAATTTTGTTCTAAAATTTTATATTGCTTTTGATTGATACTTAACTATTTTTTACTACATTTTATTATATTTAAGAGTTATTAAGATTATTTTAAATAGCCTTAATAACTCCTAACACTTTTTACTACTACGACTTATTATTTTTTATTATGGCTTACAATATAAAATTAACTACTTTAAAATTTTTTATGTTTTAGAATATTAGTCTTTCCCTATCCTTCGTTCTTCGGTCTTTTTCATTTAAATTTACAAAAAATTCTTGTCCATTTAATTTGCAAGTAGAATATCCTGGCATTTTTAAAACTTGTTTGTAAAAATACTTCTTCTTAACAGGCGTTACATTATATGTTCCACACCAACGCAAATATTCGTCAAAGAAATAAGTTTTTGGTATTTTGTTAT